>DAOUIB010000385.1:0-8543 GCA_034428275.1 Anaerolineae bacterium | reverse complement strand
GCTACACGAGCCACTGGACTTGATTGCAGCAGGCGGAGTCATGGCATGGTCGCCCGATGGTTCACGCATTGTCGCATCGGGCTCCAACTATCCCTTTGGCAACGGGGAGCAGGGGCAGATCGATGCGGTACGCAAACTTCTGCTGCTGGACAGCGACGGAATCTTGCTTTTCCCCCTGATTGGCCCAACCGGAGATGTGTTTACCCTGGCCTGGTCACCTGACGGGACCCGCGTGGCAGCAGCCGGTCATGAACTGCTTATCTGGGATGCGCAGCTAGGTAATCTCCTGGTCGACGTCAGTACATTCGCTTCCGACGCAGCCTGGTCACCTGACGGTCGGCGCATCGCTGTGGCAGAAATAAACGCTGAACAGAGTGCTACCTTGCTTACCCTCCGCGACGCGGCCAGCGGCGAGTTGATCGCTTCTCATGGCCCTTCGGAACACTTGCATTATTTTCTTGTGGACTGGTCAACAGATGGAGCGTACGTCATCAGCCTTGCCTTTAACATACGCCTGCAAAACGACGGCAGGGTCACACCTACCGGCAGCACCTTGCTCGCCTGGGACGGGAGCGAGAAATCCTCCCCGATCAAGGTATTCGAGTCTGAAGACGTCTTCACAGCCATGGATTTTTCGCCCGACGGTAGTTTTGTTGTGCTGCCGATAGAGGGCGGCCTTCATGTGTATGCAGGCACCTGGCGCCGCGCCGCCAGTCTGCTCCCTGACTTTCCCCTCCCCATGAGAGGCCCCATAACAGGCGACAGGTATTTCATTGAAAAAGTGTCCTGGTCGCCGGATGGACGACGCATTGTGGCCACGGGCCTTTCCCTTGGCAATTCGCTGGACGAAATCCAGCCGGCAGCCCTGGTCTGGGACCTGACGTTAGTCCCCGAAGGGCCGGTCCGCGCCTTCATTCACGCCGGCGATCTGGACCTTTAGACCAGACCTATATCCAATACAGGCCAATCTTGTCAGGCAGGCCCTGCGACCTGTAGAATGAATCGCGCTGTCCAACCAGCGCCCACGTGGAAGGAGACTCCAGGGTCAGCCAGGCAAGAGGGCTGGCCGCGTCATGCCCGCAGATACAGACTGTAGCTCTCAGACAATCGATACAAGGGACGGTCAGCCTCAATGATCGTTCCCCGCCTCGAACAGTACCGCCACATTCTCAGAGAATATATGTTGCCCTGGCGCAACCGCGTGTTGCTGCTGGCCCTGATGCTCTTCACCAGCATCGGCCTGCAACTGGTCACGCCGCAGCTGCTGGGCCTCTTCATCGATACCGTGCGCGGCGACCGCGCGGGCCTGCCGCTGGAGCCGCCGCCCTGGCTGGGGGCCGACCCCCTGCAGGGCCAGCTGCTGCTGATCGCGCTGGTCTTCATGCTGGTGGCCCTGGTGCAGCAGGTAGTCGCCGTGGGCGCCGTCTACTTCGGCGAGGACGTGGGCTGGAAGGCCACCAACAAGCTGCGCTCCGACCTGGCGGACCATTGCCTGCGCCTGGACATGAGCTTCCATCACCAGCGCACGCCCGGCGAAATGATCGAACGCGTCGACAGCGACGTGACGCAGATCGCCAACTTCTTCTCGCAGTTCGTCGTCACCGTGCTCGCCAACATCCTGCTGCTGGCGGGCGTCGTCTTCATGGTCTTTCTCGTGAACGAGCAGGTGGGCATGGTCATGGCCGTCTACGCGCTCTTCACCCTCTGGGCGCTCAACGCCGTGCGCAGCCTTGCCATCCCCGCCTGGGGCTCGGCGCGGGAGGCCAGCGCCAGTTTCTACGGTTTTCTGGAAGAACAGCTTTCCGGCACCGAGGACACGCGCGCCAGCGGCGCCGTGCCCTGGACGCTGCGCAACTTCGCGCGGCTGATGTACTTCCGCCTCAGGAGCGAGCAGAAGGCCAGCATCATGAACGCGGCCATCTTCGGCGTGGTGGCCTTCTGCGCCATCCTCGGCCTCGGCATCTCCCTGGTGGCGGGTTATCTGCTTTACGAACAGGGCCTCATCACGCTGGGCACGATCTTCCTCTTCGTGACCTACACGCACATCCTCGTGCGACCGATGCGCGAACTGACCATGCAGGTGCAGGAGTTGCAGAAGGCCGGCGCCGGCATCGGCCGCGTCATCGAACTGATGAATATCAAGACCAAAATCGAGGACGGCCGCGGCGTGCCCGTGCCGGCCGGGCCGCTGGACGTCGAATTTGCCGACGTCAGCTTCGCCTACAACGACAGGGAAGTCGTGCTGCAAGACGTCGACTTCCACCTGGAGCCGGGGGTGGTGCTGGGCCTGCTGGGACGCACCGGCAGCGGCAAGACGACCATCAGCCGCCTGCTCTTCCGCCTCTACGACCCCGTAGCGGGCAGCGTCCGCCTGGGCGGCACCGACCTGCGCGAGGCCTCGCTGCAACAACTGCGCCAGCGCGTGGGCATCGTCACCCAGGACGTGCAACTCTTCCGCGCTTCCGTGCGCGACAACCTGACCTTCTTCGATGACAGCATCCCCGACGAGCGCATTCACGAGGCCATTCACGACCTGGGGCTGGGCCCCTGGCTGGCGCAGCTTCCCGAAGGCCTCGACACGCGCATCGAATCCGGCGGGCGCGGCCTCTCCGCCGGGGAGGCGCAACTGCTGGCCTTCACGCGCGTCTTTCTCAAGGACCCCGGTCTCGTCATCCTCGACGAGGCCTCCTCCCGCCTCGACCCGCTGACCGAGCATCGTATTGAACGCGCCATCGACAAGCTGCTGCACCGGCGCACGGGCATCATCGTGGCGCATCGCCTGGCCACCGTGCAGCGCAGCGACGAAATCATGGTCATCGACAAGGGCTGCATCATCGAGCATGACAATCGCGCCCGTCTCACCGCGGACCCGGACTCGCGCTTTTCGCAATTGCTGCGCACCGGCCTGGAGGAAGCGCTGGCATGAAGGACTGGCAAATCGTCCTGCAGCTGATCCGCTTCCGGCCCGGCCTCTTCGCCATCACGATCCTCTTCGCCGCCCTCGGCCAGCTGGCCCAGCAGGCCCCGGCGCTGGTCACGCGCGAGTTTTTCAACGGCCTGACGGACAGCGCCCCCGTCCGCTTCGACCTCTGGGCGCTGGTGGCCCTGCTGGCCGCCTCCGGCCTGGCCGAGATCGTCGTGCGCTTCGGCGTCAGCTGGACGCGCGCGACCTTCCAGTTCACGGTCATGGCGCTGATGCGGCTGAACGTCTTCCGTCACGTGCTGAAGCAGCCCGGCGCGCGCCCCATGCCCACCTCGCCCGGCGAGTCGATCAGCCGTTTCGGCGGCGACCTGGACGAGATCGGCATGTTCTTCCGCCTGCTGGAAATGCTGGTGGGTCACTGGATCGCCTCGCTGGTGGCCATCTACATCATGGTCAGCATCAACCCGCTCATCGCCCTGGTGGCCTTCGCGCCCCTGCTGCTGGTGGCGCTCATCGCCAACCTGACGCATCAACGCGTGCAACATTACCGCCGCGTACGTCGTCGCGCCGCCGCGCGCGTCGTCGGCTTCGTGGCCGAGACCTTCGGCGCCGCCCAGAGCGTCAAGGTGGCCGGCCGCGAAGAGCCGGTGATCGGCGAATTCCAGCGCCTCAACGAGGTGCGCCGCGTGGCCGCCCTCAAGGACCGCGTCTTTGAGGAAGTCCAGCGCTCCACCTATTACAACGCCGTCAACATCGGCACCGGCGTCGTTCTGATCCTCTCCGCCAGCGCCATGCGCGACGGGACCTTCACGCTCGGCGACTTCGCGCTCTTCGTCTTCTATCTGGAGCGCATGACCCAGTTCATGCGCATGTTCGGCTTCTCCCTGTCGCGCTACAAGCAGATCGGCATCTCCATCGATCGCGTCGAGTGGCTGCTGGGCGGCGCCCCGCGCCGGATCATGGTCGAACACAACCCGGTCTGGCTGGATGGCAAACTGCCCGGCATCCCGAAAGTGTCGGTGGGCGAGGACGATCGCCTGCACGCGCTCGAAATCGAGGGGCTGAGTTACCAGCATCCGGGCAGCCAGAACGGCATCGACAACATCAACCTGCGCCTCGAGCGCGGCACCTTCACAGTGGTCACCGGTCGCATCGGCGCCGGCAAGACCACGCTGCTGCGCACCCTGCAGGGCCTCCTGCCGCCGGACCGCGGCGAGATTCGCTGGAACGGCGTGGCGGTCGAGCATCTGGCGGAGTTCTTCGTGCCGCCCCACACGGCCTACACGCCCCAGGTGCCGCGTCTCTTCAGCGATCCGCTGCGCGACAACATCCTGATGGGCATTCCGGAGAAGGATGCCGACGTCCCCGAGGCCATTCGTTCGGCGGTGATGGAGCGCGACCTTAAGGAACTCGACGAGGGCCTGGACACCCTTGTCGGCCCGCGCGGCGTGCGCCTGAGCGGCGGTCAGATGCAGCGCACGGCGGCCTCGCGCATGTTTGTGCGCGAACCGGAACTGCTGATCTTCGACGATCTGTCCAGCGCCCTCGACGTGGAGACCGAGCAGCGCCTCTGGAGCCGCGTTTTCGCGCGCGACGGCGCCACCTGCCTCGCGGTCTCCCATCGCAAGGCCGCCCTGCGACGCGCGGACCAAATCATCGTGATGAAGGACGGGCGCATCCACGCCCAGGGGCGGCTCGACGATCTGCTGCAGCAATGCAGCGAAATGCAGCGCCTGTGGGAAGGCCATTTCAGCGAGGAAGCGCGCAACGGCAACGGCGCCGGCCCGCAGCCGGCCGCCACGCGCTGAAGGGCGCCTCAGCCGAAGCGACCGGAGATGTAGTCCGCCGTCTCCTGGTGCTCCGGTTCGTCAAAGAGACGCTTCGTCGGCCCGAATTCGACCAGTTCGCCCCAGCGCAACTCCACGCCATCCAGTTCGCGCTTGCGTATGTTGAAGAACGCCGTGTAGTCCGACACGCGCAGGGCCTGTTGCATGTTGTGCGTGACGATGACGATGGTGTAATCCCGCACCAGACCGCGCATCAACTCCTCAATGCTCTGCGTGGCGACGGGGTCCAGCGCCGAACAGGGCTCGTCCATCAGGATGACCTCGGGTTCAACGGCCAGCGCGCGCGCAATACACAGCCGTTGCTGCTGCCCGCCAGAGAGTTCCAGACCGGACTTTTTGTGCAGGTCGTTCCTGACCTCGTCCCAGAGCGCCGCCTGCCGCAGGCTGTGCTCCACGATGGCGGTCAGCGACTTGCGGTCCCGAATGCCCAGCAAACGCGGCCCGTAGGCGACGTTGTCGAAGATGGACCTGGGGAAGGGATTGGGCTTCTGGAAGACCATGCCGATGCGCCGGCGCAGTTCAACCGGATCGACGCTTTCATCGTAAAGGTTGTGCCCCTGATACCTGATGTCGCCCTGCACGCGGGCGCCGGGGACCAGGTCGTTCATGCGGTTGATGGCGCGCAACACGCTGCTCTTGCCGCAACCCGAAGGCCCGATGAAGGCCGTGATGCGGCGCGGATTGATCGGCAGGGTCACGCTGCGCACGGCACAGGTCTCGCCGTACCACACGCCCATCCGCTCGATTTCAAGCAGGTCCGGGGTTGCCGTCTCGATCATAGGGTCCTTCGCGCCCTGGCGCTGTATCGGTTGCGCAGAATGATGGCGGTGGCGTTGAGCGAAAGCAACAACAGCAGCAACACGATGATCGTGGCGGCGGCGACGTCCTGAAAGCCCTCGCGCGGGTCCGCCGTCCAGCGATAAATTTGGATCGGCAACACGGTGAAGCGCGAGAAGGGGCTGTCGGGGTCGACGAAAATGGTCGTGGCCGCGCCAACCACCACCAGCGGCGCGGTCTCCCCGATGGCGCGCGAGACCGACAGGATGACGCCGGTCAGCATGCCGGGCAGGGCCACCGGCAGCACCTGCCGCGCGATCGTCTGTAAACGCGTCGCGCCCAGGGCGTGGCTGCCCTCGCGCAGCGCCTGGGGCACGGCGCGAATGGCTTCCTGGGCATTGATGATGATGATCGGCAGGATCAGCAGCGCCATCGTCAGCCCGGCCGACAGGACGGTGCGCCCGTCCGTGCCAGCCATCCCCGCCAGACGCCCGCTGGTCAGGGGTTCCATGGCGCGCACGAACACCGCCAGACCGAGAATGCCGTAAATGATGGAGGGTACGCCGGCCAGGTTGCGGATGTTGGTCTCAATGAAGCCGTTGAGCAGGCGCAGCAAGCGGTGATTGTTGGCGTCGCGCGCGTATTCCTCCAGGTAAATGGCCGCCCCCAGCCCGAGGGGCAGGGACACGCCGATGGCGATCGCCAGCATCCAGAGCGTGCCCAGCAGGGCCACGCGGATGCCGCTGGTCAACGCCTGGCTGGAGCCGGGCGTGCGCAGGAAGTCGGCGTTCAGCCAGGAGCGAAACTCAAGCGTCGCCTGCGGGAAGTCCCGCGCGGCCCGCGCCTGGATTTCGTCCTGGCGCGTCAGCGAGTCGATCAGGTTCCAGCTTTCCAGCAACTCAATTTGCACGACGTCGCTATAGACCAGCTCCAGCAGCCGACCCTGCTCCACGTTGTCGGCCAGCAGCAAGGCGAGGTCCGCCCTGGCCCTGGCGTCCCGTTCGCTGCGCTCCACGTCCGGCAGGCGCAGGTCGAACAGGCTGCGGTCGGCCCACTCCGGCGGGAATTTCTGGCCGTCGATCAGGGCCTGGCCCAGCGTCAGGTTACGCAGCGCGGATGGCGGCAAGGCCGTCCGGGCGACCTCGTCAAGGAACAGGGTGAAAAGGCGGTCGGTGCTGACGTAGGGACGCCCCTCCTCGTCGAGGGTGTCACGGGCGAGGTCGGCCAGTTCACCTGCGCTCTGCCGATCAAGGCTGCGGCCGTCGGCGCTGGCCAGGCTGGCCGGATCGACGACGTTGACGACCGCGACGGTGCCGAAGGCGTCATCCACGATCTTGAGCAGCAGAATGACCAGGGCCAGGGCCGCCAGCCCGACGCAGGCCTGATAGACCCGCGCCCAGACGCGTCCGACGCGCCGGCGTCGCGCAAGACCGCCCTTTTCCGACAGCTGGGCCATCTCAGGTCGCCTCACGATAGCGGCGCGTAATGGCGCCGCTGACGATATTGAAGACCAGCGTCAGCAGGAAAAGCAGCAGGCCGATGGCGAAGAGGCTGTTGTAGTCGATGGTGTTGTAGCTGATGTCGCCGCCGGAGATGCGCACGATGTGCCCCGTCATCGTCTCCGCCCCTTCCAGGGGGTTGAAGGTGAAGTTGGGGCCGGCGCCCGCCGCCAGCGCCACGATCATGGTCTCACCCACCGCGCGCGAGATGCCCAGCAGGAAGGCCGCCATGATGCCCGATACGGCCGCCGGCAAGACCGCGCGCCGAATCGTCTCCTGGCGCGTGGCGCCCAGCGCATAAGAGGCCTCGCGCAGGGCCCGCGGCACCGCCCCCAGCGCGTCCTCACTGATGGAAGCGATGGTCGGCACGATCATGATGCCCATCACCAGCCCCGCCGACAGGGTGTTGAACTGCTTCACTTCGGGCCCGATGATCTGCTGCAGCAGCGGCGTCATCCAGGTGAGCGCGAAGTAGCCAAAGACCACCGTCGGCACGCCCACCAGCAATTCCAGCAGCGGTTTGACGATGGAGCGGACGCGGGCGCCGGCGAACTCGCTGAGGTAAATCGCCACGCCCAGGCCGACGGGCAGCGCCGTCAGCAGCGCGAAGAAGGTCGTCATCAGGGTGGCGTTCAGCAGCGGCCAGATTCCCAAATGCCCCAGTTGCGGGTTCCAGCGTGTGCCGCTCAAAAACTCGCCGAGGGTGACGGCGGCCGGGCTGAACAGGGGCAGGCCGGCGCTGTGGCGGGCGGGGTTGCTGCCGTCCTCGCCGCGGCGCAGCGTCAGCATGTCGCGCTCCGGCTCGACCTGCAGGACGCGCATGACCTCCTCGTCGGCCTGGATCAGGTCATCGACCTGGAAGGCGGCGGCCGCGCCTGGCGACAGTTGAATCACCCTGTCGTCGACCGTCATTGCCGCGCCCAGCAAGACGGTGCGCGCCTTGTGCAGGAACAGCGCCGCATCGATCGCGTGGGCCAGCGCCTGCGTGCCATTGGCGCCGCGTTCCACTTCCAGGCCCTCACGGCTGGCCGTCACCACCCGCATCTGCTCGTCGCCGACTTCAATTGTCTGGCCCTCGCTGAAGGGCAGCGTGGCCCGTTCATCGAGGTTGAGCGTCAAAAACCGGTCCTGCGCGTCCATGGCCGCGGCGAGGGACACGTCCAGCCCCAGATTGACCGCCTCGGCGCGCTCCACGCTGTCGTATTTCACCTGCTGCCAGGAGCGTTGACTGAAAAAGAGCAGCGAGTTCTCCCCCAGGGTGACGAGGATGCCGAAGGTGGAGAGAATGGAGACCAGCCCGCAGAGCAGGAGAAGCAGGCGGACGATGGCTTCAAGCGGCCGCGGCCGTCGTCTGAGGCTGCGGCTGCGCAGCGCGCGTCCCAGCGTGGCCGCCTTCCCGGCCCCCGGACCTCGAACCGCCTGAACCTGCGCCATATCTGCCTGCCTGATAGTCGGGGATCGTCCGCGCGGCAGTATAGCCGACGGCAGGTTAAGGAA
>DAOUIB010000384.1:0-2328 GCA_034428275.1 Anaerolineae bacterium | reverse complement strand
GGTACACGGAGGCCGCCGGGGCCTACAGCACGAAGGCCGATTGCGACACCCTGATGCGCCTGGGCCACGAGCTGGGCGTTGGCGCCCAGGGCATCGTGTTGTCCTGGCTGGCCTCGGATGCCGGCGGCATGCAGAAAATTGGTCTGGCGGCGCGCACGATGGCCTTTGGGCCGGCCATCCTGAATTCCCACGGCTACGAAATTACGAAGGCCGGGGCGATCGGCAACGTGACCCGACTGCTGGTGGCCTATCTGCGCCAGGTGAGTTGACGCGGACCACCGTCGGCCATTCGGACCAACGCGGTGGCTCGCGCTGTATACGCTTGCCGGCGGCCCCGTTGCAGGCTGGACGCGGAGCGTTCCTCGCAAAGCCTGTTTGACCGGGTGAAGGCAGGACAGGATGGAACTGAAGCACGAAGAGATGTTGACGCTGCTGGCCGGGATGCTGGCCTGTCACGGCCCGATCGGCGACGAGCGTGAGATCGATGCCGTCGTGCTGCGCGAGTTTCGCGCTACAGGAGCGCGCACCTGGCAGGATGGCATGAGCAACATTTACGCGCACGTTCCCGGCGACGGGCCGCGCGTGATGGTCGCCGCGCACAAGGACGAGCTGGGCCTGATCGTCTCCCAGGTCCTGGACGACGGCCGTCTGCGCGTGAAACGCCTGGGCGGCCCCTGGCCCTGGAAGTATGGCGAGGGACCGATCGACGTCATCGCCGACGATGGAGACGTCGTCAGCGCCATCCTGTCTTTCGGTTCGACGCACACGCGCAGCGGCCCGATGGGCGAGTTCCGTCGGGGTGAACGAACGCCCACCTGGGATGACGTCACCCTGTTCACCGGCCTG
Organism: Anaerolineae bacterium; assembly: GCA_034428275.1. Lineage (GTDB taxonomy): Bacteria > Chloroflexota > Anaerolineae > Aggregatilineales > Phototrophicaceae > JAGWBD01. The sequence continues at coordinate 1,482 of DAOUIB010000384.1, read as the reverse complement.
GACCCGGCGGAGCTGTCGCGTCTGGGCGTTTACGTCGGCAGTCGGGCCGTCATCGCGCGTTCCCGCAAGCGCCTGAAGCATCTGCCGGGCGACCACGTCGCCGGTTTCGCCCTTGACGACCGCATGGGACTGACGAGCCTGGTCTTCGCCCTGCGCCACCTGGTGCAGCGAGCGGCGTCGGCCGACCTGTTTCTGGTGGCGACCACCGCGGAGGAGACCGGCTATCTGGGCGCCAGGCGCGCGGCGCATGTGTTGCGGCCGGACATCGTGTTGGCGCTGGACACCGCCCCGGTAACGCCGGATACGCCGACCACGCTCGATGCGCGTCCCGTCGTCTGGTACGACGAGGCCTCTCCCAATACGCTCGGCGACTGCAATTCCCTCGTGCGCCTGGCGGATGAACTGGGTTTCGGGGCCCAGCCCGTGGTCTACGAGAGCGCCGGTTCGGATGCCGGCGGTGTGCGGCGCATCGGCCTGGCGGAGCGCACGGTGGCGTTGGGCTTCCCCCGCCTCAATTCCCACGGCTACGAAATCGCGAGGGCGGACGCGCTGGTCAACGGGACGGAACTGCTGCTCGCCTGGCTGAGACAACTGCAGGCCGCTGCGGTACCATAACAGTAATGCCCGCACGGCTGTTAAGCGCTGGCGCGAATGCAGCGCGGCCCTTTCCCCAGGGAGACTGGTCATGAATCAGGAAGAAATGCTGGAACTGCTGGATGAGTTGATCAGGGCGCACGGGCCCATCGGCGACGAACGCGAGGTTGAGGCCGTCATCTTGCGCGAGTTTGAAGCCACCGGCGCGAAAGTCTGGCAGGACGGGATGAGCAACATCACCGCGCAGGTGCCGGGCGACGGGCCAAGGGTGCTGATCGCCGCCCACAAGGACGAACTGGGGATGATCATTACGCACATGGCGGACGATGGAGTGCTGAAGGTGGCGCCCCTTGGCGGTCCCTGGCCCTGGAAGTACGGCGAAGGGCCGCTGGATATCATCGCCACCGACGGCACCATCGTGCCGGGCGTGCTGTCCTACGGCGCCACCCACACGCGTAGCGGGCCGGTGGGCGAATACCGCAAGGGTACGCGGACGCCCGCCTGGGAAGACGTCACCGTTTTCACGGGAATGTCGCGCGCGGAATTGCGCAGCGCGGGCGTTCGTATCGGCAGCCGCGCGGTGGTGGCCCGCAGCCGCAAGGGCCTGTTGCGCCTTGCGAACAACCACGTGGGCGGATTCGCCTTTGACAACCGCGTTGGCGTGCTGATCGTCATCGACGCCCTGCGCCAGCTGGTCAATGATCCGCCAGGCGCGGACATTTACATTTCGGCGCCAACCGCCGAGGAGACCGGCTATCTGGGCGCCATCCGGGTGGCGCAGCTCTTGCAGCCGGAGATCGTGATCGCGATCGACACCTCACCCCTGACGCCCGACACGCCGACGGAATTCGACACGCGGCCGGTGATCTGGGTCGGTGAACCGGGCAA
>DAOUIB010000383.1:0-3822 GCA_034428275.1 Anaerolineae bacterium | reverse complement strand
ACAGAACCAGCCTCCCCTGTCGAAGCCATGTCACCCCCCGTGGGATTCAGGATAACACGGCTTGATGGGGCTGTCCAGCAGCGTATCAGCCCGCGCCGCTGCGGGCGCGCAGCGCGGCCGTCAGGGCCGGCACGATTTCGTAGAGGTCGCCAATCAGGCCGTAATGCGCCAGGCGAAAGATAGGCGCGTCAGGATCGCGGTTAATGGCGACGATGATTTTGCTGCTGCGCATGCCGGCCTGATGTTGAATGGCGCCCGAAATACCGCAGGCGATATACAGGTCGGGACTGACGACCTTGCCCGTCTGGCCCACCTGATGGGCGTAGTCAATGTAGCCCGCGTCCACGGCTGCACGGCTGGCGCCAATCGCTGCCCCCAGCCCGGCTGCCAGAGGCGTCAGCGTGTGCTCAAAGCCGTGTTGCGCCTTCCATACGGCGCCGTCGGGCGCGTCCGGCGGTGGCTGCGCCGGGTTGGCGGACATGCCGCGCCCGCCGGACACGATGATGGCGGCGTCGCCAAGGCTGACCTCGCCGGTCGCCGGGGTGACCTCCACGACTTTGGTGAAAATGTCGTCTTCGTCGAGGACCGCTTCCACAACGGTGACGGGCGTGTCCGCATTCTCTCGCGCTGCTGCGGGCGGAAAGGCGCGGGCCCGCAGACAGAGGTATTGCGTCCCGGTCGGCGACCCCAGGGCGGTCTCCGACAGCTTGCCGGCGTAGACGGGTCGATTGACGCGCAATGCCCCGTCGGGCTGCGACACAAGGCCGCTGACCTCGGTCAGCAGGCTGGCGCCGAGGTCGGCGGCCGAGGAGGCCAGCAGCTCCCGCCCACGAATTGTGCCCGGCGCCAGGGTGGCATGGGGACGCCGCTCCCGGACCAGATGGGTCAGCAGGGCGGCGCAGGGCTCAAGGCGCAGGTTAGTCAGCGTCTCGTCCTCACAGACCAGCGCCTCGTCGGCGGCCAGGCTCGCGCCGATAGCGGCGGCGTCCTCACCGAAGACCAGCGCCACCAGCGGCAGTTTCATTTCAGCGGCAAGGATGGCGCCGGCGCCCAGCGCTTCCTGGCTGAGCGGAGTGGCGGAACCCGAGACAGTTTCGATCCAGACGAAGATGGCGCTCACAGGACCTGCTCCTTCTCCAGGCGCTCGATCAGCGCGGTGGCTTGTTCCTCCGGCGTGCCGGACAGCAGTTCGGCTTCGGCCAGGCGTTGGGGCGGTTCCTCCAGTTTGAGTCGCCGCGTCAGCGCCTCGGGCAGCTCCACCGCCAGGTCCGCCAGCGACCGGAGCGGAATGCTTGCGCGGGAAGCGCGGCGGATGCCCATGAAGGAGGGGTAACGGGGTTCGTTGATGTCCTTCAGCACGCTGATGACGGCCGGCAGACGGCAATCCAGCACTTGTCTTCCCTGTTCCAGCGAGCGTTGCACGCGCAGCACGCCGCCCGCAGCATCCAGCTCAAGAATACGCGAAACGGCGCCGATGCAGGGCCAGCCAAGCAGTCTGGCCGCCTGAATCTGGTGCTGGTCGCTGCCCACGTCCACGGCTTCCTTGCCGAAGATCACCAGGTCGACCCCATCCAGACTGCGGATGGCCGCTGCCGCCACGGTCGCCCAGGCGATGCTGTCCGCCTTCGCCATCGCCGGATCATCGATGCGCATGGCCGCGTTGGCGCCCATGGCCAGGGCCTGACGCAGGGCTTCCTCATGCACTTCCGGGCCAATGGCGATGACAGTGGCCGTTCCTCCCTGGTCCTCCGCCTGGGCGATGCTCTCCTCCAGCGAGTATTCGTCCCAGGGGTTGACGACCATGGCGGCGTCTCCCTGACCGACAGAACCGTCGGCGTCGACGGTCAGCCGCGCCGCGGTGTCGGGCGTACTGCGGGTGAAAGTGACGATGTGCAAGGACGCACCTCCTGTTTCCTGACTGCTGCCAGTTTAACGCGACCGGCGTCAACATTGATGGACTTTACCAGAGCGTCAATCGTTCATTCGGGTGTCAGCGTCCCGGCGCAGGGCGCGCAGATTGGCGCCATCCAGCAGGGCGCCGGAAAGATTCGCGCCGCGCAGGTCCGCCCGCCACAGGTTGGCAGCGCGCAGATCGGCATTGCGCAGGTCCGCGCCGCGCAAATCGGCGGCCGCCAGATGGGCGTGGCGCAGTTCAGTCCTTCGCAAACTGGCGCCGACCAGCAGGGCGTCGCAGAGGTTGGCGTGCAACAGGCAAGCTTCGTCCAGAATGGCCTTGGACAGATCAGCTGCGTGGAAATAGGCGCCATCCAGACGGGCGGCGCGAAGGACTATGCCCTGCAGGCTGGCGCGAGCAAGCCGTGCCTGCTGCCACTGCGCGTTTTGGACGGCGAGGCCGCAAAGCGTGCCGTCCTGCGTCCAGCCTCTGGCCTGCATGCGCCGCAGGGCCTGAAGCGCAAGGTCGTTGTCGGGGCCCTGCAGGTCCCTGAGCGTGGCCTGCCTGCCGCGCAGCAAGCGATTCAGCGGCTCGCGCAGGGCCTTCATCCGGTCAGCCCCTGTTCCCGCAGAAAGTCCACGATGGCCTGCGCCATCACCCGGGCTCCGTCGGGCGTGGGATGCAGGCCGTCGCAACTGTAGCTGAACTTGCCGCGTCGCCGCAGTTGTTCGTAGTCCGGCGCGCGCCATTGCCAGCTCCAGGCGCGCAGCAGCCAGGGCAGTTGCAGGGGAGGTCGCGACGGGATTTCTGCGGGAGTCATGCGTTGCTGCAAATCAAGGTGGGGCACATCCAGTTCTTCACAGAGCTGCCGCGTAGCCAGGTTGATTTCTTTCAGAGCGGCGACCAGCGGCGGGCGATACTCGGCCGGTGGCGTGGCGACCCAGACGCGGATGTTGTGGCGCCCCAGTATTTCCAGCATGGCGCGCAGGTTTTCGCGGCAGGCGATCGCCGAAAGTCGACCGCCGCGCAGGCCTTTTTGCCAGCGGTACCAGGGGCGCAGGGCGCTTTCACTCTGGCTGATGGCGTCGTGCAGGCCGGCCATGATGAAGACCGCCTCCGGGCCATGGGCCAGCACCTCGTTCTCCACGCGCTGATAGAGGTTGAGGCTGGTATCGCCGAAGCGACCGCGGAGGATGAATCTCTGCCCACGCAGACCGGTGGCGACTTCCGCGACGATGCCCGCGCCCGGCAGGCCGGTCAGCAATTCATCGCCATAAAAGACAATCTTCACGGGCCGGCTTCCTTCAGGGCGCGACGTCGTCACCCAGCCAGAAGTCTTCGTCCCAGGCGGGCAATTCGCAACGCAGAGGTCTGTCCTGCCGCAGACCCAGGGCGTAGTCCGCCTGCATCAACTGATGGATTTCACTGGTACCTTCGTAAATGGTCGCGCCCTTGCTGTTGCGCAGGTAACGCTCGACCGGAAACTCGTCGCTGAAGCCATAGGCGCCATGCAACTGGACGGCCTCCAGGGCGGCCATGACGCTGTGGTCGGTCGCGTACCACTTGGCCAGGCCGGTCTCGCGCGTGTTGCGTTGGCCGCGGTTCTTGAGCCAGCCGGCCTGCAACCAAAGCAGGCGGGAGCAGTCGTACCACTGCTGCATGTGGGCCAGCTTTTGCTTGACCAGTTGGTGCTGGCCGATCGGCTGTCCGAAACTGCGCCGCTCCCGGGCGTAGCGCAGGCTGGCATCGAGACAGGCGCGGATGAGGCCGGTCGCGCCGCTGGCAACGGTGTAGCGTCCGTTGTCCAGGCTGGACATGGCGACCTTGAAACCCTCGCCTTCCTCGCCCAGGCGATTTTCGACCGGGACGGCAACGTCCTGCATGGCGACCCAGCCGGTGGAGCCGGCGCGTATGCCCAGTTTGCCATG
>DAOUIB010000382.1:0-1980 GCA_034428275.1 Anaerolineae bacterium | reverse complement strand
GGCGGTCACAGCCTTCGGTCTCGCGGCATGGCCCTGGCTGACTTTTGCCCTGCCCGGCCTGGCGGACCGCGGTCTGGTGGCCGCCCGCATCGCCGGTCTTTTGCTTGTTGCCTGGCTGGCCTGGGCGGGCAGCAGCCTGGGTCTGCCCCTGTGGAACGGAAGGGGCATCGCCCTCCTGCTCGCGGGCGTGTTGGTCAGCGGCCTCCTTGTGCTGCGAGGTCAGCATCGGGATGCCGGCGGCCGCGCCCCCTGGTCCTGGAGGCGATTGCTGGCCTGCGAAGCGCTCTTCCTGCTGCTGTTTCTGGGTTTCCTGCTGGTGCGGGGCAGCAACCCGGACCTGTGGCACACGCATTTCGGCGGCGAAAAGCCAATGGACTTCGCGTATTTCAACGCCACGCTGCGCAGCAGCGTCTTCCCGCCCTACGACCCATGGTATGCCGGCGGCTTCATCAATTATTACTACTTCGGTTTCGTGCTGGTCGGCGCGCCGGTCCTGCTCACCGGTATTCAACCCGCCATCGCCTACAACCTGATCCTGCCGACGCTCTTCGCCCTGACCGGCATGGGCGCCTTCAGCGTCGCCTTCCATCTTGTGCACAGGCGCCGGGTTGCCGCTGAGCCCGCAGCGGAGAGGGCGCGAAGGCCCGGAGCGAACCCCTGGGTGGCGGGCCTGGCCGCCCTGATGCTGGCCGTCGTCCTGGGTAATCTGGACACGCTGCGCGTCTTCGGCAATGGCCTTGCGCAACTGGGCGGTTACACGCAGCCCCAGGGCCTCGCCGACTATCTGGAAACTGAATTCGCGCTTGAAAACGGCGCCCAGGCCCTGCCCGTCGATCGTCAACAATTGCTGGAGCGGGCCGGGGCCAATCACCCCGGCGATCGCTTGCGCTACGAATGGCAACACGGCCGGGACCTCTGGACAGGCCTGCTGACGGGGGCGGGCCGCTGGCTGGAAGGAGACCCGCTGCCGATCGCCAGTCATCGCTGGTACTGGGCGCCGACGCGCATCCTGGCGGAGACGCCCGGAACCGGCGGCAACGCCATCACTGAAATGCCCTGGTTCACCTTTCTGTACGGCGACCTGCACGCGCACATGATTGCCATGCCATTGCAACTGTTCGTGCTGCTGTTCGTCGTCCATGAATTCAGGGCAACAGAAGGGCGAGGTCGTCGTCGGGCGGGACGCTGGCCGGCCCTGATCGCCGGAGCGCTGGCCGCGGGTATGCTGCGCGCCACCAACACATGGGACTGGCCGACATTTATGTTGCTGGGCGTCGCCGCTGTCGCCGGCCCGTGGTGGCTGGAGAAAGGTCGGGACGGCGGGCTGCCAGTCAGGGCCCTGATGACGCGCGCCGCAGTTTTCCTTTCGGCAGCCTTTTTGTTCGCCCTGCCTTTCACCCACTGGTACGCGACGGGCTTCAACAGCCTGCGTCTTTGGCAGGGGGGACGCACGCCGCTCTGGGCCTGGCTTGATATCCACGGCCTCTTCGTTTTTCTGCTGCTGTCGCTGCTGGTTTGGGAGTCGGCGCGCTGGATGCGCGGGACGCAGGTGGGGCAATTGCGCGGCAAGGGTCGCCTGCTGGTCGGCCTGGCAGCGCTTGTCCCGGTCGTCCTTGTGCTGGCCGCGGCCCTGGCCATGGCGGGCTGGCAGGTGGCGCTGCCGGCGCTGCCCATGATGTTGTGGTGTGCCCTGCTGATTTTGCGGCCCGGTCAATCGGCGGCGTTGCAGGTGGCGTTGGGTCTGGCGGCGCTGGCGCTGGCCCTGACCCTGGGCGTCGAGTTTCTGGTGCTGCAGGGCGACATCGGCCGCCAGAACACGGTCTTCAAGTTTTACATTCAGGCCTGGTTGCTGTTGAGCGTGGCGGGCGGGGCGGCCTTCGCCTGGCTGCAGGGGGCGATGGCGCGCTGGTCTGGCGCGCTGCGTCTCGTCTGGGCCCTTCCTGGCGCGCTGCTGCTGTTTATGGCGGCGCTTTATCCCCT
>DAOUIB010000381.1:0-21093 GCA_034428275.1 Anaerolineae bacterium | reverse complement strand
GGGGGGCGGCTTCCTTTTCGACACCGGCGCGCACATGCTCAATACAGTGGTTGATCTGGCCGGTGAAAAGTTTGTGGAAGTCGGCGCCTGGCTGGACAATCTGGGCGGCCCCGTCGATCTGCTGGGGGTGGTGATGGGGCGCCTGGCTTCCGGCGCGATGGTCACCCTGCATGGCTGCGGCCGCAGCGCGCCGGGCTTCATCGATTCGGACGTGCGGGTCTATGGCACCGAAGGTCTGATCCGGACCTGCGTCTGGGGCAGGCGCCTGGAGATGGCCCGCGGCGGTGAGACGGAACTGACGCCCGTAGAGGTGCCGGAATCGCTGGGCACCTGGCAACAGTTTCTGGCCGTGCGCGACGGTCGCCTTGAGAATCCCTGCCCGCCCGAAGTCGGCCTGCGCATGGCGCGCCTGTGGGACGCCATCACAGAATCTTCTGCCCAGGGCGGCGCCCTGGTGAAACTCTGACAAAGCGAGGAGAACCCATGTCGAAACCTGTGCGCGTCACAGTCTGGAATGAATTTCGTCACGAGAAGGACGGCAGCCACGTGGCCAGCCAAATCTACCCGGATGGCATGCACGTACCCATCGCCGGCTGGCTCCGGCAACAGGGTATGGACGTCGGCACCGCGACGCTGGACGAGCCCGGGCACGGCCTGACGCAGGACGTGCTGGACAACACGGACGTGCTCATCTGGTGGGGCCACCTCGCCCATCACGAGGTCAGTGACGAAATCGTCGATCGCGTCCAGCTACGCGTCCTGTCCGGCATGGGTCTGGTCGTCCTGCATTCGGGCCACCACTCAAAGGTGTTCAGGCGGCTGATGGGCACCACCGGCCACCTCAAGTGGCGCGAGGCCGACGAACGGGAACGCATCTGGGTGGTTGAGCCTGGCCATCCCATCGCCGCCGGCATCGACCGCTTCATCGAGCTCGACCGCGTCGAAATGTACGGCGAACGATTTGACATCCCGGCGCCGGATACCCTCGTTTTCATCAGCTGGTTTGAGGGTGGCAACGTGTTTCGCAGCGGTTGCTGCTGGGAGCGCGGCCGCGGCCGGATCTTCTATTTCCGGCCGGGCCACGAGAGTTTTCCCCACTTTCACAACGAGCAGATTCTGCGCGTGATTTCCAACGCCGTAAACTGGGCCGTCGCGGACAATCCTGGTTTCGATGGCGTCGCCAACGAAAGGGAATCGCTGGAACCGATCAGCGCAAAAGACTGACCTTCTGCCCGTCTACCAGCGGTATTGCCCCGGCCTAAAGTCCATGGCGCGGCCATTGTAATAGGAGACGATGGCCTCTTCCGGCGCGCAGACGGCGTCGATGCGGGCGTAATCGTCTTCGCTGAATTCAACCGCCAGCGAGCCGAGGTTGTCCTCAAAGTGGGCCGTGGTGCGCGGCCCGACGATGGGACTGGTCACGCCCGGCTGGCGTGTGACCCAGGCCATGGCCACCTGCGCCATGGTGGCGCCCTTCTCCTCCGCCAGGGTTTCCAGCAGGGCGATCATGGCGCCGGCCCGCTCGCCAAAGTGCTTGTCCCAACGCTCTGCCATGTGGCCGGTCGCCCCCTCGCGGTCGAATGCAAAACGAGACTCCGACGTGACGTCCGCCCCGCTGCGATATTTGCCGCTGAGGTAGCCGCGCGCCAGCGGGGACCAGGGGATGATCCCGATGCCGTAGGTCTGCGCCATGGGAATCAGTTCCCGTTCGATGCTGCGGTCCAGCAAATGGTAGGGTGGCTGCTCGCAAACGAAACGGTTGGCGCCCAGTTCCTTCGCGACCCACAGCGCTTCGAGCAGCTGCCAGGCGGCCCAGCTGCTCGTGCCCACGTAGCGCACCTTGCCCGACCGAATAAGGTCGTCCAGCGCTCGCACGGTCTCGTCCGCGGCGAGGTCGCTCTGCGGCCGGTGGATCTGGTACAGGTCGATCCAGTCGGTGTTGAGCCGCTTCAGGGATGCCTCGCACTGCTGGATGATGTGGCGCCGGTTGTTGCCCACGTCCAGCACGTTGTCGCTCATCGCGCCCCGCACCTTGGTCGCCAGCACCACCTTGTCCCTGCGGCCGCCCTGCAGGGCCTTGCCGACGATCGTCTCGCTCACGCCGAGCGTGTAGACGTTGGCCGTATCCAGAAAGTTGATGCCCTGGTCCATGGCGTAGTGGATCATGCGGATCGACTCATCTTCGGGCGTCGTGCGTCCGAAATTCATGCAGCCCAGGCACAGCGCGCTGACCGGCACGCCCGTGCGTCCCAAATTACGATATTCCATAGTGCGCTCCTCTCCCGTAATCGTTCCAGGCATTGTAGCGTTCTTTGGGGATCCAGCCCTTGTGTGGCGGCCGGGTCCGGCAACTTCAGGATGTCGACGCTTGCTTCGGTCCGAACGGCCAGCCAGAGTTTTGCGCCCGTTCGGCGCTGCCGATTAACGCAATGTCACCTCGCCTGGAAGCGTGACGTGGTCGGCGTTCCCGGGCCAGCGCGCAACACGTTCGCCGCTGCGGGCATCGTACATCCCGACGATCAAACGCCCCGCTCCGGGCTGCGCCAGGGCGTTGAAACGCAGTTCGTGCCGGTCAACGATGTATTCGCCCGCCCGCCAGCCGCTTGTGGGTCGCGCCCCCCGCGCCGGCACGCTGTCGCTCTGGGCGATGATTTGTCCCTGGTCATTGAGCAGATGCACAAAGACCGCATAACTTCTCTCCGCGCCGCCGGCCCCTGCCTGCCAGACCAGCGTGACCTCAAGCGGCGCGCTCGTCTCCGCGAGATTGTCTGCCAGGGTGTATCCCGCCAGGCTGGCCAATGTCCCCAGGTTCTCGCCCACGGCCATGGCGAATTCAGGTGCGTCGTCAAGTCGGGGCAACACATCCACGGACCAGCGGGCCAGTTCCCTGCCATCCGGCAGCAGCAACAGGGCGTCGCCGGCGGCTGCCGTGGCGGGCAGCGTCGCCTCGCGCCAGTCCAGAGTGATCGCGTCCCGCGGCCCGCCCATGGGGGCCAGCACCCGCGACCAGCTGCCGTCTTCAGCCGCCAGGGTCAGGTCGGGCAGGCCGCCGCTTCCACGCCACAGCAAACTGGCCATCAGGGTCTGACCCGGCTGCAGGCTTCCGCCCGACAAATTGTGGGCCAGCAGTTGCAAATCGTCGCCGACGGAAACCACCTGTCGCACCGGCAAGGCGCTATCCCGACCCGTGAGCTCCCAATCGGCGCCTGGCGAGACTCGCCAGATTCCCAGCAGCATTTCGCGTCCAGGCGCCGCGCCATCCGCCAGACGCAATTCATAGCCATCCAGTGCCTGCAGCTCGTCGAAAACGCGCAACCAGATTTCATAGTCGCCAGGTGGCGCCCCGTAGGGCAGACGCAGAACGGGCCACGCGCTCAGGACATCGTCCGGTACGGCCTGCAGTCCGCTGCGCTGGTCGTCCGTGGCGAAGATCGAGCTGTCCCCGGCGACTACGTGGCCCAGGCGATTTCGAATGACGATCGACGCCTGGAGTTCAGTCCGCAGCCGGGGACCGGCCTCCAGCACGACCGGCAAACATAACGCCTGGCTGGCATGAAACGCCGGCAGGCCGCCATGCGCCGTCACGGCCGCCCGTTCCGCGCCGCCCACGCTTAACGCCTGCGCCAGGGGTGGAAGCCGGGGAAGGGATACAGGCGGCGCTTCGAAGAGCAGATTGCGCATGCCGTATACCGAATGGACGATGGGCAGGGCCGTGCTGCCATGCGCCAGCAAACAGGGAGCCATGCCGCGGTAGTCGGCGCGCTGGGTGAACCACTGGTTCAACGCCACCCTGCCCTGTTTCGGCAACAGGCCCGCCATGACATCCATGCCCGCGCCTTCCGGCAAGGTGATCAGTTGCGCCGGTGTGCCAAACCTGCGCCAGTAATAGCCCAGTTCGTAACGTTCGGCATAGGACCAGGCCAGAACACTGTCCGCGTCGGACAGAGTCTCGCTGTAATAACTGACCATGCCACGGGCATCATCGTGTTGCAGGGCCGGGTCCGCCGCCAGCTGCAGATTGAGCAGCAGAACGGCGGCGGAAAGCAGGACCAGCAGAGTCCCGCGGCCGCGGCTCGCCTGACCCGCCACACTGGAACCCAGCAGTACGCAATGCAGCGGCACGAGCGCCACCAGATAGCGACCATGCATGTTGTTGCCGATGATTCCCAGCCCCAGGGTGAGCAGGGACGCCAGCAGCCCGACGTGAAGGGCGAGCCGGCGCGTACCCGGAAGGCGCCAGGGCAGCAACAAGAGCGTCGCCAGGGCAAGGATCACCGCGACATTGGTCAGCGGCGTCTGCAATACCAGGTCCCAGGGGGCCAGCCAAAGCGCGCCCCACATGTGGCGCAACAGCGTCAACCCCGCTTGCGGCCCGTCGCGCAGGGCGCTGTTGGCGGAAATCACGTTGACGAACCAGGAGCTCAGCCAGGGCAGCCACAACAGGGTGACCGCCGCCTGCCCTGCCAACCACAGGCGCCAGTCCGGTTGTCGCAGGCTGCGCCGACTGAGCCAGTGCAGCGCCATGGCCAGATTAAGCCAGAGCGCGATCACCGGCCCGGTGTTGTGCGTGTACAGAATCGCCGTTTCAAGGCACAGCAGCAGCAACCAGTCGCGTCGGCCCGGCCGCTCCAAAAGGCGTTGCCACACGAGCCAGAGCGCCAGCAACAGCGTGGCAAGCAAGGCATACATGCGCGCTTCCTGTGCCGCCCACCACAGCGGCGCGGAGCAGGCCGCCAGGCACAGGGCCAGCCAGGCGGACCGCTCGCCGAAACTCCGCCGGGCCACACGCCAGGTCAACGCAAGGGCGATCAGCGCCAGCCACAGCGAAGGCAGGCGCAAACTGAATTCGCTGTCGCCAAGGAATCGTGTGCTGACGTTTAGCAGGACGTAGTAAAGCGGCGGGTTGGTCTCGTCGGCGACCAGGGCCTCCGCCAGTGTCGGCTGGATGGCCGCCCAGGCGGACCAGCCTTCATCAAACCACAGGCTTTGACTGTCAATCTGGTGAAGCCGTATGGCGTTGGCCAGCAACAGAATGGCAGCGGCCAGCAGCAGGCGGCGCAATGGCCTCATGCGTCCGGAAATTGCGAGTCAGGATCGCGTTGCGCCAGCCAGTCCCGCTCTTCATCGCTGAGCCTTGCTGTGGCGAGAAGGTCGGGACGGCGCTGCATGGTGCGCAGCAGGGACTGCCGCCGTCGCCAGCTGGCGATGCGCCCGTGATCGCCGCTCAGCAGCAGGTCCGGCACCTGCAGGCCGCGAAAGTCGGTCGGTCGCGTATAGTGCGGTCCTTCCAGCAGACCGTCGGCGTGGCTGTCCTGCGCCACGGCGTGTTCGGCGCCCAGCACGCCCGGCAGTTGACGCACCGTCGCGTCAATCACAACCATGGCCGCCAGCTCGCCGCCCGTGATGACGTAATCGCCGATGCTGAGTTCATCCGTGATGGCCAGTTGCCGCACCCGTTCGTCGACGCCCTCGTAGTGTCCGCACACCAGGGTCAGCCTTTCCTCCTGCGACAGTTGCGCGGCAATTTTCTGATTGAAGACGCGACCCTGGGGAGTGAAGAGAATGACCGGCTGTTCGTCGTCCGCACGGACGTCCTCGATGGCGCGCACCAGCACGTCCGCCCTCAAAATCATGCCGCCGCCACCGCCGCAGGGGGTGTCGTCCACCTGACGCCGGCGCCCCTCGCCCCAGTCCCGCAGATCGTGCAGGCGCAATTGAAGCAGGCCGCGTTCCTGCGCCTTCCACATCATGCTCAAACCCATTGGCCCTTCAAACATCCCGGGGAAAAGGGTCAGCACATCGATTTGCACGGCTGTCCTGCCTGAAGGCTGAAATCCGGTTTCAGAGAATAGCGATTTGGCCAGTCCCGGGCAATTGCCCCTCCTGCGGCAACATCGAACGGCCTTTGACCTCAGTTCACTGGCCGGAACAGGGCGCGCCAGGAGCGCATCGTCGGCACGCCATCATCCACGCAACTCCCGGTTTCAAATTCGGGAGAAACATCGGAGAGACCAGGCATGTCAATTACATAGCGCCGACCCTGCTCCATGGTGAAGTCTGCGTAGCCTGCGCCACGCTCCGGTTTCAGACCGCTATGGAAGCGGTCCTCGCCGCCGCGCCAGCGCACGCGCAGGGCCATGCCGGCAATGCCGCGACCGTCGCGCTCCTGTACGTAGACCGCCAGGGTGGCCGGCTGCGTCGCGTCGCAGTGGGCCCCCAGTCCGGCCAACAGGAAACCTCGAACATTGGTTGACGTTGCGGTCGGGGCTGCGGTGGCAGTGGACCTGACTTCAGGAGTCAGGGTCGGCATGGGAGTCTTGCTGGGTGGTGGTGGCAGCGTGGCGCTGGACCGCGGCGTCGGGCTGCTGTCGAGCATCAGGACCGCTGCGCCGTCGAGGGCCGGCAACAGCGTATCGGCACAACTGCGCTGCCCTTCCATCTGATAGAAGTTCTGCATTTTGCGCAAGGTCCTCAGGCCGGCAGAGCTGTCAGCGAATTCCGTGGAAGCAAGACGGCAGGCCATGTCCGCCATGTGGCGCGCCGGGTCGCTGCCATGGGGGATTGCTGCCCGAAGACGCTCCAGGGCCCGCGCCCGGTCACCCTCCGCCGACCAGGCCTGAGCCACCAGCGCCGCATATTCCTCCGGCGGCATGCCCTGCAAGACGCCGGCAGCGCCCGGAGAAATTGCCGGGAGCGCGCTCCATGACAGAATCAGGCCGAGGCAGAGCCCGACCAGCGTACTGGCAAGAAGAAACACCGTTGTCGGCAGGCGCGCCTTGCGTCGAACGCTGCGCGCAGCGGAGCGTTTCACGAACCGGCGTCTGCCGGTTCGGACATCAGGAAGGGACTCATGCCGGGAGTCAGCCGGCCCAGTCCCTCCGCCAGAGCGACCAGAAAGCGAATATCCTGGACATTTCTCGAGTTCGCTATGAAACGTTCGGCCGTGGACTGCAGTGCAACGACGCCGGCGCTGCCGGCCACCAGGCGCATTCGACGCCAGGCCGCCGGAAGATCGCCGTCTTCACTGTAGGCCGCGGCGATCATGACCAGCAGGTCGTCCCGAAATTGCCGGCTCTGCTGGTCCCCGCTTCCCGGGTTCAGGGCGCCACCCCCTGCCAGTTGCCCGAGTGTCCAGCCCAGCAGCGATCCCGCCAGCAGGCCGGCCAGCAGCATGGGCAGGGATTTCCACGCCACGCGCCTCGCCATCATGGCAGGCAGTATAGCAGGGGTCGCGATCAATTGACGGCGCTGTGGCCGGAGGTTAGCATCCCGTCCTGTGCCGATGGTGGGAGTCGAACCCACATGCCCTCGCGGGCGCGCGATTTTGAGTCGCGTGCGTCTGCCTGTTCCGCCACATCGGCCGCGACCTGATCATAGAAAGCCAGGTTGAAACTGTCAATGTTTGCCATCGCCGAAGCGACGTTCTTGCCAGCGGGCGACCTGCCATGAGCCGAATCGCCCGCTTCTGCCCCGCTTGCGGGCATGCCCTTGCCCGGCGACAACGACTTGGCGCCCTTCGCCCCGTCTGTGATGCCTGTGACCACGTGGTCTTCTTTGACCCCAGGGTGGCAGTCGCCGCCTGGATCCGGCAGGACGCACGCCTGCTGCTGGTGCGTCGCCGGGGCGACCCCCTGGCCGGATTCTGGGCCATGCCCGCCGGCTTCATGGAGTACGACGAACATCCTGAAGCGGCCCTGCGGCGCGAGGTCCTCGAGGAAACCGGCCTGCAGGTGCAGGTGGAGCGATTGTTGCAAGTGTTCCACACGCCCGCCGACGGCGGCCTCGCAAACCTCGTCCTGGTCTACGAGGCCGGCATCTGTGGCGGAGACCTGCTGGCGGGCGATGACGCGGACGCGGTTGACTGGTTCCGCTGCGATCAACTGCCGCCGCTGGCCTTTCTGCCGACCCAGGCGCTGGTCAGGCGCTGGCAGGCTGGAGCGTTGTAGGGGATGCCACCTCGCCCTGCGCCTTGCGTTGCGGCATGGGCGCCTTCCAGGCGATGACTGTCTGCACCAGCATAAGCGCGATGAAGACCGCGACCATCAGATCGTAGTCGCCGAAGGCATCGAAGCACCAGCCGAAGAGCACCGGGCCGATGGCCCCGCCGGCGGACATCAGGATGGCGACGAATCCGCGAATCTCTCCCAGATGCTCCCTGCCAAAGAGATTGGCCCAGACTGTGTTGTCAAACAGGCTGCCCAGGGTGATGTTGCTGCCAAATGCCAGCAGGTAGAGGATGAGCAACAGGGGCGTCGTCATGGTGGCGGACAGCAGCAAGACTGCCATGGACGTGCAAAGCTGAATGACCATCAGGTGATTGGGACTCAGCCGGTCGACCAGCGCGCCGCCGAAGAGGGAAAGGCCCCCCGCCACGATGGCGATCATGCCAAAGGACTGTGCCGCCAGCGCCGCGTCATAGCCGAGACTGTTGAAGACGGAGACCTGGTGCAGAATGAGCGCGGACCCCGCCGCCGGGGTCAACACCCGCCCCAGCACGAAGATGCGGAAAATGGCCGTGCGCCGCGCTTCAGGCAAGGTCCAGCTTTCCTCCGGTTCCGCTGCCTTTGCCTCCTCATGGCTTACCCGACCATCCGGCAACAGCCCGTAACTCTCGGGCCGGTCGCGCAGTAGCAGCCACACCAGCGGCACGACGACGAGGCCCACCAGCAAGCCCTGCAACTGCCAGACCTGACGCCAGCTCATGGTCTCCAGCAATTGCTGCACAAAGGGCACGTAAAACCCCTGGAACAGCCAGGTGACGACCACCGTGATGCTGAAGACCCGGCCCCGTCGACTGCGGAACCACTGCGCCAGCACCGTGCTGTTGGCTATCCACAGCGGCCCCAGCCCCACCGCCCGCATGATGATGAACATCATCAACAGGGCCAGCGGGTTGGTCGCCGTCGAAAGGGCGATGAGCGAGATTGCGAAAATCGCCCCGGCGATCGCGCCGACGCGGCGGCTGCCGCAGCGGTCTGTCACCTTCCCCACCCACGGCAGACCCAGGGCCGCCACAAATCCGGCCAGGCCGAAAAGGCCCGAAAGCGTCGTGCGGTCCATGCCAAATTCGACGATGAAATCATCGACGAACAAACCGATGGTCGTGTTGTGGCCGAAGAAGGGCAGGATGAGCCCCAGCGTTGCCGCCACGAGAATGACCCAGCCATAGAAAACGGGAAAATGCGCGACGATATGCAGACCGCGAGAATGGATGATGTTTTGCATTGGACCTTGTAGAAGTGCAGACGGGCGAGGGTGCCCGCGACCGAAGCGCCGAGCAGTCTACACGTCTTCAATCGACTGTAAATCGAACTGGACTGTAATGGACTCAGTCTGTTTTGCGCGCAATGACAATCTGGTTGACGCCCAGCGCCAGAGGCATGAATGTTGAACGGGTCAGCACCTGAATTGACGCAGGAAAGCCGAACAGGGCGAACTGCAGTTTCACCGGCAGAAGCGGCACATACGGCACGTCCCACAGCCCGTCGCCGAAATGGCGCAGCACCCTGAAACCGCGCTCCTCGCACCAGGCGCGCCAGACGGCGGGCGGGTGAATGTTGATGTGCGTCGGGTCCTTGCCGGCGGCGTCGCTTTCGGGGTCCTTGAAGCGGCGCAGGGCGTAGTTCGGATGGGGCGTGGCAAAGAGCCACAGACCGCCCGGCTGCAGAATGCGATACGCCTCGCCAATCATGTCCCGCGGCCGCGGCAGGTGCTCGATCAAATGCAGGGCGACGACAGCGCTGAATTCCCCGTCTTCGAAAAGGTCCGTGGCGGCCGCATCGCCCTGAATCGCGCGCGCCCTCGGGGCGTTCTTTCGCGTTTGTTCGACGGCGTAGTCGATCAGGTCGATTCCCGTGCAGCGAAAGTCGTCCTGCAGCAGCCCCAAAAGATGCCCGAGGCCGCAGCCCAGTTCCAGCAGCGCCCCCTGCCCCGTCGGCGCGTATCGTCGCACCAGCGCCGCGTAATAGCGGCGCGCAAACCAGTACATGCTGAAGCGCCCCAGGCCGCGGTCCGCATAGTTCCAGCTCGAGAAGTACGAACGGTCGTAGTGCTGCAGGGGCGCGACGTCCCCGTCTTCATTCACGTGAACTTTCCGTCAGCGCTCAGGAAATGCAACTCAGGGGCTGCAGGGTGCTGCAGTCAATATCGTAGATTTCGAATTCCAGTTCCGGCAGGTGCAACACGCCGTAGGAATGCGAGGTGTCCCGCGTACTGTGGCAACTGCGAAAGAGCGAGCCGGGGTTTACCACGCAGCCATTTTCTACCTGGACGCACATGGGCAAATGCGTGTGACCGGTGACCAGGACGTCGGCGTTGAGCGAGCGCAGCATCATGTTCAGCAAGGTGTCGGACAAGTGGTCCCGGTAAAGGCCCCAGATGTTGTTGCCTGGCTTGCCGTGACACATGAAGATCCGGCGGCCGCCCTGGACGCCTTCCCAGTCCAGTGGCAGGTCTTCGAGGAAGCGGGCGTCTTCTCCCGTCAATTCCGGATGGCAGTCATCGTGGTTGCCCCGGACCGTGACGATACGGCGTTCGCGCACCATGCGCACAACGCCGTCAGCCTGCCTGTTGCTCCCCAGCAGGTCACCGGCGCACAGGACGCCCTCAACCTGATGAACGCCTTCAAAGCGCGCAAGGGCGGTTTCCAGCGCCTGACAATCGCCGTGAATGTCAGAGATAATTCCCAGCTTCACGTGGTCACCTGACTTCAATCGCACCAGTATAACAAATCCTGCTTTCTGCGATTTTCTCATCGATATGCTATCATCTCCGCTTCCGCACGGCAGCGAATACGGCCATGACCCGTTTCCTCCTCATTCGTCACGCCACCAATGACTATGTTCGGCACCACCGCCTGGCAGGCTGGACCGAAGGCGTGCATCTCAGCGAGCATGGCCGCGAGCAGGCCAGGGCGCTTGGAAAGCGCCTGGCCGCCGAAAGGCTGGACCAGCTTTATGCCAGCCCGCTGGAACGCACGATGGAAACGGCCGCCGCCATTCAGCAGCAGCAACCGCAGCTGCAAATACGTCATCACGACGGCTTTGGCGAGGTCCGCTACGGGGACTGGGAGGGCGCGAGTCTCCAGGAGCTCGGCCGTCGCAAGGCCTGGCGCGTGGTCCAGGAATATCCGTCGCGTGCGCGCTTTCCCAATGGCGAGACCATGCGTGGCGTACAAACGCGGGTCGTGGATGCGCTGGAAGAACTGGCGATGACGTGGCCGGGCGCCCAGGTGGCCATCGTGTTTCACGCCGATCTGATTCGCATGGCTCTGGCGCACTATCTCGGCATGCACCTCGACAACTTTCAGCGCATTGACATCGCGCCCGCCTCTTTAAGTAGCCTTTCCCTGGGGCATGGTCGCCCCTGGATTCATGGAATGAATGACGTGTCCCATCTTTTGGGCCTGAATCAGGGGCCAGACAGGCGGGGCCGCAAGCAAGGCGCGTCCAGGTCAACAGGGGAAGCTGCGCATGGCCGGCTCTGAACTTGAATTGAGACCTGTTGACTTCGTGACGATCGATACGATCGGCCCCAAGGGGAAGCGCGTGTTTTACCTCCAGGCGGGCAAGGAGGCGCAAATCGTCACCCTGATCATCGAAAAGGAACAGGCGCTGGCGCTCAGTGAGGCCATCGGAGAATTGCTGGACGACATCGACGAACGATTTCCGCCGCCCGGTGAAGAGACCGACTCCGCTGTCGGCGCCGACGACATGGAGTTGCGGGAGCCCCTGGAGCCGCTCTTTCGCGTCGCCGAAATGGGCCTGGGCTATGACGACGAGACCCGTATGGTGGTGTTGCTGGCCCAGGAACTGGTGGCGCGCGAAAACGGGGAAGACGAGGGCGAACCTGGCGTCGTGCGCCTGTGGTGCAATCGCCGACAGATGCGCGAATTGAGTTCACAGGCATCGGACTGCGCACAGTCCGGCAGGGCGGACCCGCGCCAGAACGGGCGCGTCGTTTACTACTGGTCGTGACGGAAGACTCCCTTCACCAGCCAGCAACGGCGGTGCAGGTGACCCGGCTGTTGCAGGCCCTGCGCGAAGGCGAGCTCGGCGGTGACGTCGGCCTGATGCGCTGGAGTTCCAATTTCACCTTCCTGACCTCGCTGCAACATGAAGAGCTGGCGTTCATGGTGATCTACAAACCGCGCAGCGGGGAACGCCCCCTTTGGGATTTCCCGGACGGTACGCTCTGTCTGCGCGAAGTGGCCGCCTGGGAGACGGCCCACGCCCTGGGCTGGGACATCGTGCCGCCCACCGTCCTGCGCGAAGGCGCGCACGGTCTGGGGTCGGTCCAGTATTTCATCGACCACGATCCCGAACAGACCTATTTCACCTTCCCGCCGGAAACCAGGGCGCAGTTGAAACGACTTTCGCTTTTCGACCACATCATCAACAATGCCGATCGCAAGGGCGGCCACTGCCTGCTGGACGCCAGGGGCCGCCTCTGGGGCATCGACCACGGCATCGCTTTCAACGCCGAACACCGTCTGCGGACGGTCATTTGGGACTTCGCCGGCGACGAAATCCCCGCCTCCTTGCTGGCCGACGTGGATGCTCTCGCTTCACGCCTGGGTGATGAGCAAAGCCCCGTATCGCAAAGGCTTGCCTCGCTGCTGGACGCTTACGAAGTCGCCGCCCTGCGGCACAGGATCGCCCGGCTCCTGGAGCGGGGTCGCTGGCCCCAGCCGGGACACGGCCCCAATGTCCCCTGGCCACCGGTTTAGCCATCCCCAAATCGCGTTTTGGTGTTATGTTAACCTCAAGGTCGGGATGCCATCGCGTTGCGGGGACCATGCGGTCCCTGACGTCTTGAACATGCCGACGCCCGTTGGACAGCCCTTGCCAGGAGGAATAATGCAACGCAACGTGGCACTCTTGTTCGCTATTGTGCTCTGCGTGGCGCTGGTCGCTCCGCTATCGGCCCAGGACGAAAGCTACGAACTCACCATCATGCACACCAATGACGTGCATGCCGAGCACGAACCCGACAGGGATGGCGATGGCGGCGCGGCCCGTCAGGCCACCGTCGTTCGCCAGATTCGCGATGAAGTCGCCAACAGTTTGTTGCTTGATGGCGGCGACCGTTTCACCGGCACGCTCTTTCACATCCAGTGGTTGGGCCAGGACAGCGCCCAGATCATGAACATGATCGGCTACGACGCCATGACCCTCGGCAACCATGAATTTGACAACGGCGACGACGTGCTGGCCGCCTTCGTCGACGCGCTTGATTTTCCGGTGGTCACCGCCAACGTCGATTTCAGCGAGTCGCCGCAACTGGCCGGCAAGGTCGGCCCCTGGACCACTCTGGACGTCGGCGGAGAGTCGATCGGCATCATCGGTCTGGTCTCCCCTGAAAGCCAGATTCTGTCCTCGCCAGGGCCGGAACTGGTCTTCGAATCCGACCTGGTCAGCGTGACCCAAAACGCCGTCGATGCCCTGACTGCGGAAGGCGTGAACAAGATCATCGTCGTGTCGCACATCGGTTTCGGCACGGACGCTGCGGTGGCGCAACAGGTCAGCGGCGTGGATGTCTTTGTCGGCGGGGACTCCAACACCTTCCTCAGCAACCGTTATGCCGGCGCCTCGGGCGATTATCCCGCCGTTTTTGAAAGCGCCAGTGGCGAGCCCGTGCTTGTCGTTCAGGCCGACGCGAAAACACTTTACCTGGGCCGGCTTGACCTCGAGTTCGATGCCGCCGGCGTGCTCTCGGACTGGGAGGGCGACGCCATCCTGCTGTCGCGCTATATCGCTCCGGCGCCGGACCTGGCGGACCTGGTCGCGGGCCTTGCCGAGCCCATTGATGACCTTCGTGTGCAGGTCGTGGCCGAGGCCGCCGTCATGCTGAACGGCGACCGCAGCATCTGCCGGGTCGAGGAATGCAACCTGGGCAACCTGATCGCCGACGCCGTTCGTGAGGAGACCGGCGCCCAGATCGCCTACATGAACGGCGGCGGCATCCGCAGCGACATCGACGCCGGCGAAATCACCATGGGCGAGATTCTGACTGTCCAGCCCTTCAACAACGTCACCAGCACTTTTGGCCTGATGGGCTCGGACGTGCTCGCCATGCTGGAGAATGCCGTTTCGCGCATTCAGCTCAACGACGCGGGTCAGGTGCAGCGCGGCGGAGCCAGCGGACGCTTCCTGCAAATCTCCGGCGCGCGTTTCAGCATTGACCCCACGCAGGAGGTCGGCAGCCGCATCGTCAGCGTCGAGGTCCTGAACGACGCCGGCGAATACGAAGCGCTGGACCCCGGGGCCGTCTACAGCGTCGCGGGCAACAACTTCGTGCGCACCGGTGGCGACGGCTTCTCCGTGCTGGCGGAGAACGCCATCGACCCCTATGACGCCGGCCGCGTGGACTTCAACGTCACGCTGGACTACGTCGTGGCCAACAGCCCGGTCTCGCCGGTGACCGAGGGCCGCATCACCTACGTCAACGCCGAGGTCGAGCCCCTCGAAGGCTAGACTCACGCGGCATCTTTTCGGGCCGGCGACCAGCGTCGCCGGCCTTTTCATTGGATGAATCGCCCTTGTCGATTCGGCACTGACTTTTGGTCCAATTGCCACGATAATAGTCAAAGCCTTAATTGTCCTGTTGCGGGAGGGAACGATGCGTCTGTATGCATTGGCGTTGCTCATGTTATTGGCCAGTTTGACCCTTGCGGCCCCGATCTCCGCCCAGGACGGCAATTTCGAACTCACCATCATGCACAGCAACGACGTGAACGCCGTGCATGAAGCGGACGACAACGGCGACGGCGGCGCCGCGCGCCAGGCCACCGTCATCCGCCAGATCCGGGCCGAAGTCGCCAACAGCCTGCTGCTGGACGCGGGCAATCGTTTTACCGGCACCCTGTTTCACATTGCCTGGCAGGGACAGGACAATGCGCGCGTCATGAACCTGCTCGATTACGACGCCATGGCGCCCGGCGGCCACGAATTTGACGATGGCGACGAGGTGCTGGCGAATTTCATCGACGCGCTTGAGTTTCCGCTGGTCGCGGCCAACATTGATTTCGACTATTCGGCTGCGCTCGCCGGCAAGGTGGCCCCCTGGGTCATCCTGGAAGTTGGCGGCGAACGCATCGGCGTCAGCGGCCTGGTCACCGCCGTGCGTGAGATGCTTTCCGCGCCGGGGCCCTCCGCAGTCGTCGATCGCGACCTCCTGGCCGCGACCCGGGGCGTTGTCGAGGAATTGCAGGCTGAAGGCGTCAACAAGATCATCCTGCTGGCCAGCAGCGGAGTGGCCGATGCCCTCGAACTGGCGCCGCAGCTCAGCGGTGTCGACGTCATCATCGTCAGTCAGGGCAATGAGCTGTTCAGCAACGCCTACGCCAATGCTGCAAACAGCTACCCGGTTGTTCGGGAAAGCGCTGCGGGCGAGCCCGTCCTGGTCGTGATGGCCGGCCAACACACGCAATACCTGGGACGCCTGGACGTCGAATTCGACGCCGGCGGCGTCCTCACCGACTGGGACGGCGACACGATCCACCTGTCACGTTACATCGCGCCGGCGGCGGACGTGGCAGACCTGGTCGCCGAGCTGGCGGGGCCGATTCAACAGATTGGCGAGATGGTCGTCGGCGAGACCACCGTTCCGCTGCAAGGGGGTTGGCGCGCCTGCGGCGTCTCCGAATGTCCGCTGGGCAACCTGTTGACCGATGCCCTGCGGGAACACAGCGGCGCGCAAGTTGCCTATATCAACGGCAATGGCTTTTACGGCGACATCGCTGCCGGCGCGATCACCCTTGACGACCTGCTGGAGGTTCACCCCTACAACGACATCATCGAGACTTTCAATCTGACGGGTGCGGACCTCGCCGCCGTCCTGGAACAGGCCGTCATGAACATCACTCTGAACGAAGCTGGCCAGGTCCGTCGTGACGATGCCAGCGGCAACTTCCTGCAACTCTCCGGCGTCCGTTTCAGCGCGGACCCGACGCGCGAGCCAGGCGAACGCATCGTCAGTGTTGAAGTTCGCAACGCCGCCGGAGAATACGAGGCGCTGGACCCGGAGGCCGTCTACCGCGTCATTGGCAACGACTACATCCGCAAGGGCGGGGAGGGGCACAGCGTTCTGGCTGAAAAGGCCTTTGACCTGCAGGCCGATGACTATGTGGATTACCTTTTGACCATGGACTACATCATGGCCCTAAGTCCGGTCTCGCCTGGCGTTGAGGGACGAATCACCTGGGTCAATGCCGAAGTGGAGCCATACGACGGGAATTAAAGGGATCGCTGCGCCAGGGGCCGCAAGGGTCATCGTCACGATGCACGCGCCATGTTATACTGGGCCGCCCGCGCGGGATGAATGCAATGGCGACCATTAGCCTCAAGGCCTATATTAGCCGGGTAGACACCCTGCTGACAGTCGGCAACCTGGACGAAGTGGCCCACCACTGTCGTCACATTCTTCTCAATTACCCGAAAAACCTGGAAGCCAGCCACATGCTTGGCCAGGCGCTGGTCCAGATGGGTGGCAACAGTTCCGAGGCCCAGGCGCTGCTGCGCCGCGTGCTGGCCACAACTCCCGATGATGCCGCCACTCACGCCGCCATCGGCGAAATCCACGAAAACGGCGGCCAGTTTACTGAAGCGATCTGGCATCTGGAACGCGCCAGCGAACATGCCACGGAAAACCGCAGCTATCGCGAACGTCTTCGCAATCTGTACCGCATGCAGCGGGGCGAAGGCGCGGAACTGCCCGAAGGCCTGCCCGGCGCCGTGGCCCGCCGCCAGATCCGCGAAGGGCAACGCGTGCAGGCCATTCGTACCCTGAAAAGCGCGCTGAAGGCTGAGCCTGGCCGTCAGGACCTGCGCCTCTTGCTGGCGCGCGCGCAGTGGGACGCGGAAAAACGCCTGGATGCGGCAGAGTCGGCGCTGGACGTACTGGAGGCCCTGCCCTGGTGCCTGCATGCCAATCGCATTGTCGCCAGCCTGTGGCTGGCTGAACTGCGCCCCTCGGATGCCCGGCCCTTCCTGGAACGCATTCATGACGTCGACCCCTATTTGTCGCTACGTTTGGCCAGCAATAGCCCGCCCGACGAGCATACCTGGACCCTGACTGAACTGGACTACCGGCAGGTTGACCAGGACCAGCCGACTGTGCGTCAGTCGCCACAGCCTCCCCGCCCCGCCGGCAAGGGGGGCAGCTGGCAACGTCGCGCGGACGGCTACCCGCCGGACGTGACCGATGGCTCCCTGCCCGACTGGTTGCAACAGGATGTCGTCACCGACACGGCATCCGACGAGTTGGCCTGGCTGGAAGGCGATGCGCCTGCCGCTGCTGCAACCGAGGACAGAAATTCGGTCCTGCCCTGGGAGAGCGGCGACATGAGCGCGCTGTCGGCGCCATCAACGGAAAAGAATCTGCACGAGGCAGGAGACGAACTGGACTGGCTGGGCAGCCCGCCAGGCGACGACGTGCAATGGTTTCCGCAAGAGTCCCCGGATGTTGCCGCTTCTTCCAGCCACATTTCCCACGAGTTGCTGTCCGCCGGTCAACCCTCCACGTCGCCGACTTCCGCTGCAGACTGGAACAACCCGCTTCGCGCCATGTCTCCCGACCCTGCGTCGGGAAACCCCAGGCAGCAACAATACGTCTTTTCCCGATTGCCCCTGTGGTTGCGCGTACCCGGCAAGGGTTTGCCTTCACTGCGTCCCTCGCGCAACCCGGACCGTGACCTGAGCTGAGTCTGGCCGCCCCCTCTTTCCTGAAGGAGAAACCATTGGAACGTACGCTGATCATCATCAAGCCGGATGCCGTACAGCGCGGGCTGTGCGGCGACATACTGGGCCGATTTGAACGCAGGGGCCTGCGCATCATCGGCATGAAGTTCATGCAAATCTCGAGAGACCTGGCCGAACGGCATTATGCCGTCCATGAAGGCAAGCCCTTTCACGCCGGTCTGATCGATTACATCACCTCGTCGCCGGTGGCCGTCATCGCCTTTGAAGGCGGCGATGCCGTCGCTGCGGCGCGCGGGACCATCGGCGCCACCAACCCTTCCACCGCCGCCGCCGGCACCATACGCGGTGATCTGGCGCTGGAGGTGGGTTTTAATCTTGTCCATGGCTCGGACAGCGTGGAAAACGGGCGCGAGGAAGTGGACAGGTTCTTCGCCGCGGATGAATTGCAAGACTGGACGCGGGCGATCGATCACTGGATCTTCGAATAACGGGATTGCGCGACGCCGTCTAGACGATGTTGACCATCACCGTGGCATCGCTCCACAAGCCTTCCAGATTGTAGTAGCGGCGCACCTCGTCCAGAAACACGTGGACGACCACGGAGCCATAGTCCAGCAATTGCCAGCCGCTCTCGTGCGTACCCTCGATTGAGGACGGTAACTGTTCCCGTTCGTCGCGTACGGCGCCGCGAACGTAGCCGACCAGGGCTCGAATCTGACGCTCGCTGGTGGCGGTACAAATCACGAAAAAGTCGGCGATTACGGTATCCGGACGCAGGTCCAGCAGGGTAATGTGCGTCGCCCGGTTTTCCTCCAGGATATCGATGATGCGGCGTGCCAGCTGCTCCTGTTCGTCCAGTGTTGCCTCCTCTCCGCTGTCCTGCCAGTTTAGCATACGCCGGACTCGCTGTCATCCGGGCGCCGCCTGCCCCGACGCTTGCGCGATCCCGCCTGCCCTGTAGAGTCCTGGCGAATTCAAACGCAGGCATTGTCAAATGGACAGACCTGAAATGAATTACGACGTCAGCTGGCGCCCGGAACTGGTGGCGCCATCGGCTTTCATCGCTCCTGGCGCCGTGGTGGTAGGGGACGTGACGCTTGAGGCGCAGGTCAACATCTGGTTCAACGCCGTTTTGCGCGGTGATACAGAACCGCTGCGTATCGGCGCCGGCAGCAATGTTCAGGATGGCGCCGTCGTGCACGCCGATCCCGGCTTCCCCGCTGTCGTCGCGACGGGCTGCACGATCGGCCACAACGCGATCGTGCACGGCGCGCGGGTCGGCGACAATGCGCTGGTTGGCATGGGCGCCATCCTGCTCAATGGCGTCGTCGTCGGCAGGGACTCGATCGTCGGCGCAGGGGCCCTGTTGACGCAAGGCAAACGCTTCCCGCCCACCTCGCTGATTCTGGGCAGCCCGGCGCGTGTCGTCCGCTCCTTGTCGCCGGCGGAAATTGAGTCCAACCGCGCCAGCGCGCAGGCCTACGTGGCAAAGGCCGCCGCCTTTCGCAGCGAGCTGAATGCTTCCACATGAAACCGGACCGTCTCGAGTTTGTCCTGGAAGAAGCCGGCCAGCGCCTCGACCTGGCCATTCTCCGCCACCTTGGAGACCGTCTGTCGCGCTCGCAATTGCAGACGCTCATCAGGGATGGCGCCGTGCAGGTAGACGGCCAGCAACGAAAGGCGGGGGAACGTCTGCGGGGCGGCGAACACATTGCGGTGCATCTGCCTGGCCCTCCTGACAACCCTGGCGTACTGCCGGAACCCGTCCCCCTGCAGGTCATCCACGAAGACGAGTGCTTCGCCGTCATTGACAAGGCGGCCGGCATGGTCGTGCATCCGGGCGACCACAACGAGCGCGGAACGCTGGTCGCCGCCGCCCTCGCCCGCTGGCCCGCGTTGGCCGACGTGCCCGGTGAACCCAAACGGGCCGGCGTCGTCCACCGTCTGGACAAGGACACCAGCGGCCTCATCCTGTTCGCCTTGCAGGACAGCGCCCGGCGCAACCTGATGCAGCAGTTTCAGGACCGTCGCGTGGCCAAACGCTATCTGGCCCTGCTGGAACGCTGTCCGCCGGCGAGTCAGGGGGTCATTGACGCGCCGATCGGGCGAAATCCGCGGCAGCGACAGCGCATGGCTGTCGTCGCCAGGGGCAAGTCGGCCATCAGCGACTACCGGGTGCTGGAGAGGGGCCTGCCTGGCGGTCGCGCGCTGGTGGAAGTACGACCCCGCACGGGGCGCACCCATCAGATTCGCGTGCACATGGCGCACATTGGCTGCCCCGTCGTCGCGGACAGCGTCTATGGCCTGCGCAAACAGGGGCTGCCCCTGGCGCGCCAGTTCCTGCACGCCGCCGGGTTGACCTTAGCGCATCCGGCCACCCGTGAGGAGCTATCGTTCCAGTCGCCCCTGCCCCCGGACCTCCGGTCCCTGTTGAACGACCTGCGCGCGTCCCGTTTCGGTTGAGATTGGCGAGTCTCCGGCGTGAGCGCTATGCTTGTTGCAGGAGGGACGATGCCCTACATCAAGGTGGTCAGCGACGAGGAAGCGCAGGGCGCGGTCAAACGTGAACTGGACCGCGCGCGTCAACGCGCCGGCCGTGTCTGGAACATCGTGCGCATTATGACCCCCAACGCGGAGGCCCTGCGCACCTGCATGGACTTCTATACAGCCCTGATGTTCGGTGAATCGCCCCTCAGTCGTGCGCAACGCGAAATGCTCGCCGTCGTCGTCAGCAAGGTCAATCATTGTCGCTACTGAACGTATGGCCATGCGCATGACCTCCGGGCCGAGGTCGACTGGTTCGAAAGCGGGGAAGCCGCCGACGCCTGGGTGGACAGCGTCGCCAGGGACTGGCGCGAGGCCGACCTGGATGCCCCTGATCGCGCGCTCTGCGCCTACGCCGACCGCCTGACGCGCGAGCCGCAAGACATGGGGCCGCAGCAGGTCGAGGACTTGCGCGCCGTCGGCTTAAATGACCGCGCCATCCATGACGCCACGCAGATCATCGGCTTCTTCAATTACATCAATCGCCTGGCGGATGCCCTGGGCGTAGTGCCGGAAGAATTTACGAGACGCTGGGGGGAATGCGACGGGCAGAATTGACATCCCTGCATTCATCGACGCCATGCCCGACCCACAAGACCGTCCTCCCGATCACGACAGACCACAGCTGAGGCAAGTCCTTTTTGCCATCGCTCTCACGCTGCTGATCGTCACCAGCGCCCTTTCCCTTTGGCAGCAGACCCGGCCGGAGCCTCTTGAAATCCTCGTCGTTCCGCCACCACCCACCTGGACTCCCCCGCCCTCGCCGACACCCGGACCCCTGACGGTCTACGTCAGCGGCGCCGTGCGCCATCCCCGGGTGTTGAACCTGCCCGCCGGCAGCCGGGTGCAG
>DAOUIB010000380.1:0-2871 GCA_034428275.1 Anaerolineae bacterium | reverse complement strand
GAAAGCATACATCAGGCGACTTCCACTGTCTGGCGATTGCAGCAGCCTGGTTCCTGACGCTAACATATGCGAACCGATTCATAATCTCCTGGGAGCACAGGATGCCGGGCACAGCAGTGCCAGACGCAGGGCAACAGCAAAGTCGGTCTGCGTCTGGCCGCGGCGTGCACAGGGTTGAAGTTAAACCCGAGATACTGGAATGGGCCTGCAATCGATCGACTCGGAGCAGGTTGGGTCCAACTGTCGAAAGCCTGGAAAAGAAATTTCCAAAGCTGGAAGCCTGGAAGCAAGGCACGGTGCACCCAACAATTAAACAATTGGAAGCCTTTGCCAAAGCTACGCGGACGCCTTTCGGCTATTTCTTTCTCCAGACTCCACCCCTCGAAGTTCTCCCGGTGGGAGATTTTCGAACATTTGGGGATGTGGAAATCCGAGAGCCTTCGCCAGATCTGTTGGACACTCTTTATCTTTGCCAGAGGCGTCAGGACTGGTACAGCAATGAAGCACGAATTGCCGGGGAGGAAACTCTGGATTTCGTGGGCAGCCTGACTTTGAACGATGACATTGAATTTGCCGCAGCAAGAATTCGTGACGCTCTCGGGTTCGACATAAACCAACGGCGGCAAGAAACAACCTGGACGGGCGCCTTGCGCCAATTCATAGAGCAAGTTGATGAACTTGGTGTCCTGGTAATGGTGAGTGGAGTCGTCGGTAATAATACCAGTCGTAAACTCGATGCCGATGAATTCCTGGGATTCGCGCTTTCGGACCCATTGGCGCCACTCATTTTTGTCAACGGGGCCACCAGTAAGTCAACCCAGATGTTCACCCTGGCCCATGAAATTGCTCACATTTGGCTAGGCCGATCAGGTGTCTCGAATTCTGAGATAGCCAGCATTCCGAACAGAGGTATAGAAGCCTGGTGCAACAAGGTTGCGGCTGAAATGCTTGTGCCATCTGACCTCATTCGCCGGGAGTTCAAAATGGGCACAGACTTGAACACAGAAATTTGTCGCCTGGCCCGTTATTTCAAGGTTAGTACACTAGTTGTCCTTCGGCGAATTCACGACATACAGAAGATTGGCAGGGACGAATTCTGGTCCGCCTGGTGGGCTGAAATTGAACGGTTGAATCAAATCAACAGAGACAGTGGCGGGAACTACTACCTTAGTGTAAACGCCAGAGCCGGCAAACGATTCGCACGAGCTCTGGCAATTAGTACCCTGGAGGGCAGGACAACTTTCACTCAGGCGATGCGATTGCTTGATGTCAAGAAAGTGTCATCGCTGGAGAAAATCGCACAAAGTCTTGGTGTACAACTCTAGATGGCCTATCTCCTGGACGCTGATGTGTTCATCAGTGCAAGGAAACGGCACTATGGGTTTTCATTTTGCCCAGCCTTTTGGGATTGGCTGGTCAGAGAAAATGAGGCGAGAAATGTCTTCAGTATAGAACGCGTCCGAACTGAACTCCTGGAACAAACTGATGAATTATCTGAATGGGCACGAGAAAGAAACGATGGCTTTTTCTTACCACCTGACGTAGCCACAACTTCATCTTTTGGCGTGGTCAACAACTGGGTTACAGGTCAAAGAAATGCTGCAAGATACAATGATGCCGCTCTGAGTGTATTCTCCAGTGCGGCAGATTACTTCCTCGTAGCTCAGGGTCACGCTGGACAATTCACAGTAGTGACTCATGAGGTTTCCAACGACAAGAAGTCAGAAATAAAAATCCCTGACGTCTGTCAGGGCCTGGACATAAATTGTGTGGATCCATTTGAAATGCTGAGAAGAGAAAAGCCATCGTTTGTACTTAAACCCATATGAGCCCACAAGTACGAATAATTGCAAAGACATATTTTTTCCTTGTAATCACATTGACTGGATCACTTACAGTTTTCCAAACCATCGTTTGCATGCCCTGAGGTACTTTGCGAACTAAACTGGCCGCTAATGTACCTTGATGAATGTGGCACCACACTGGAGACAGTCGATGAAGATTCTGGTTACCGGCGCCACGGGGCGCATCGGCGCCAACCTGGTCATGCGCCTGCTGCAAAAGGGACACTCGATACGCAGTCTGGTCTATCCCGGCGATGCCAGCCGCGCCGGCAAGCTGGACGGCCTCGCCAGGGTGGAAACCCTGTTCGGCGACCTGCGCAACCCGCAGGACCTGAGGGACGCCGTGGCCGGCGTCGACGTCGTCTACCACCTGGCGGCGGCCTTTGGCGGACCCTTTGACAATCGCCAGTACCTGGACATCAACGTCGCGGGCACGCTCAACCTGCTGGAAAGCGTGCGCGAGTCATGCCCAAATCTGCATCGCTTCGTCTACGCCAGCACCGCCGGCGTCTACTGGAGCCTGCGGGAATACGGGCGCTACTTCGAGACACCCATCAGCGAGGACATGGTGGACCGCCGTTACCCGGACATGCCCTACCTGATGACCAAGTGGCTGGGCGAGGAACTGGCCGTCGCGTATCAATTGCAGTACGCCCTGCCGGTTACGGTGCTGCGCTTCTCCACCGTCATCGATCCGGGCGAGTTCCTCAACGAGCGCGGCTGGCCAACGCTCTTCCTCTACAGCACGGCGTACGAGCGCTACAAGTCAGAGACCCGCGCCGACCCCGCGGAACAGGCGATGATCGATGACCTGCTGGCCGGTTGGGATGGCCGGGAAAAATTCCTGGTCAGCCTGAACCCCAACGGCGTGCCCTACCACGAGCAGTTCGCCGACGTACGCGACATTGTGCAGGGGCTGGAATTGAGCATTGAGGTCGATGCGGCCGTCGGCCAGATCTTCAACCTCTCCGGCGCGGCCATCCTCGACTGGGGCGAACTGGTGCCGCGCCTGGCGGAGCGTTATCAA
>DAOUIB010000379.1:0-3414 GCA_034428275.1 Anaerolineae bacterium | reverse complement strand
TGGAGATGACCATGCCCTGCAAAATGCTGATTGACGGCGACTGGGTTGACGCCCTCGACGGCCGGACCTTCCCGGTGGACAACCCGGCCACCGGCGAGGTCGTCATGGAAGTGCCCTTCGGCAGCGCCGCCGACGTGGCGCCGGCCATCGCCGCCGCGCGCCGCGCCCTGCCGGAGTGGCGTGAGGCCAGCCCCTGGGAACGCGGAGCCATACTGCGCCGCACGGGTGAGTTGATCCGCGAGCGCGTGGACGAACTGGCGCGGGCCATGACCCAGGAATGCGGCAAGCCCCTGGTCGAGGCGAAGGGCGAGTGGGGCTCCGCCGCCGACGTCTTCGACTGGTTCGCCGAGGAAGGCAAACGCGCCTACGGCCGCTTGATTCCCTCCCACGTGGCGAACAAGCGCATGATGACCATCGTGCGGCCCGTCGGTGTGGCGGCCGCCATCACCGCCTGGAACTTCCCGGGCATCCTGCCCTCGCGCAAGTGGGCCGCCGGTCTGGCCGCCGGCTGCACCGTGGTCGGGCGTCCCAGCGAACTGACGCCGCTCAGTTCCATGCTGCTGGCCGGCCTGCTGGTTGAGGCCGGGCTGCCGCCGGGCGTCCTCAACCTCGTCAACGGCGACCCGGCCGGCATGGGCGAGGCCTTCACCGACAGCCCCGAGGTCGACAAGATCAGTTTTACCGGCTCGCAGCGGGTGGGGCGCATCCTGATGCGCAACGCCGCGCCGCACTTCAAGCGCCTCTCGCTGGAACTGGGCGGCAGCGCGCCGGTGATCGTCTTCGCCGACAGCGACGTCGAAGAGGCCGCCGGGAATTCCGTTACGGCCAAGTTCCGCAACAACGGCCAGGTCTGTATTTCGCCCTCGCGTTTCTACGTGGAGCAGCCCGCCTACGAGGACTTTCTCGAGGCGAGCAAGGCCGCCGCCGAGCGCCTGGTCCTTGGCAACGGCCTGGATGACGGCGTCACCGTCGGCCCGATGGTCACCGAGGCGGGCCGCGACAAGGTCGAGGACTTTGTCGGGGACGCCCTGCAGCGCGGCGCGAAGGTGGTCACCGGAGCCTGTCGGCCGGAAGGGATGGACGAGGGCTGGTTCTACAAGCCGACCATTCTGACCGACATCAGCGACGACATGCGTCTGAGTTGCGAGGAGGTCTTCGGCCCGGTGATGGCCGTGTCATCCTTCCGCTCGCTGGACGACGCCCTGGCCCAGGCCAACGGTACGCCCTATGGCCTGGCCGGTTACGCCATCACGCGCGACGTCGGCAACATGGTGCGCGTCGCCGAGGAACTGGAGTTTGGCATTGTCGGCGTCAACGACCTGGTGCCGGCGGTGGCCCAGGCGCCCTTCGGCGGCATGAAGCAGAGCGGCTTCGGCCGCGAGGGCGGGCAGGAAGGCCTGCAGGAGTACCTGGAAACGCGCTTCGTCTCGCTGGCCTTCTGAGGCGGTCATGGCGGGGAAGCGGCCGCCGGGTCTCACCGGCGGACTGACCGAATATGGCGATCGCGAGTTCGCGCAGTATCTGCGGCGCTCCTTCGCCAGCGCGATGGGCCATACGCCGCGCAGCCTGGGCAAGCCCGTCGTCGGGGTGCTCAACACCTGGAGCGAGCTGAACAACTGTCATCGCGGCCTGCGCGAACTGGCGGAAGCCGTCAAACGCGGCGTGTGGCAGGCTGGCGGCCTGCCGCTGGAATTCCCGGTCATTTCCCTCGGCGAGATCTTTCTCAGCCCGACCAGCATGTTCCTGCGCAACCTGATGGCGCTCGACGTGGAGGCCATGCTGCGCGCCCAGCCCCTGGACGCCGTCGTGCTCATGGGCGGCTGCGACAAGACCCTGCCGGCCCTGCTGATGGGCGCCGCCAGCGCGGACGTGCCGGCCATCGTGCTGGCCGCCGGCCCCATGCTCACCGGCAGCCACGAGGGCGAGCGCATCGGCGCCTGCACCGACTGCCGTCGCTTCTGGGCGGCCTACCGTCGCGGCGAGCTGGAGCGCGCGACCATCGACAGGCTCGAGGGGCAACTGGCGCCCACCGCCGGCACCTGCGGCGTGATGGGCACGGCCAGCACCATGGCCTGCCTCAGCGAGGCCATGGGCATGATGCTGCCGGGCGGGGCGGCCATCCCCGCCGTGCACGCCGACCGCCTGCGTCACGGCGAGCGCAGCGGCATCCAGGCCGTGGCCCTCGCCCACAAGCGCCTGAAACCCTCGCAGATCATGACCGAGGCGGCCTTCGACAACGCCCTGCGCGTGCTGCAGGCCATCGGCGGCTCGACCAACGCCGTCATTCACCTGACCGCCATCGCCGGCCGGCTCGGCATCAAACCGGGACTCGATCGACTGGACGCCATGGCGGACGACACGCCGGTGCTGGTGGGGCTCAAGCCCTCTGGCGCGGCCTACATGGAGGACTTTCATCGCGCCGGCGGGCTGCCGGTCGTGCTGCAGGCCCTGCGCGGCCAACTGCATACGGACTGCATGACCGTGACCGGCGCGACCCTCGGCGAGCAACTGGCGGGACCCTTTGAATGGCCCGACTGGCAGGACGTGATCCGTCCGCCGCACGATCCCCTGCAGGAGCAGGGCGCGCTGATCGCCCTGCGCGGCAGCCTCGCGCCCGACG
Source organism: Anaerolineae bacterium (assembly GCA_034428275.1). GTDB lineage: Bacteria > Chloroflexota > Anaerolineae > Aggregatilineales > Phototrophicaceae > JAGWBD01. The sequence goes on along the minus strand of DAOUIB010000379.1, from coordinate 794 downwards.
GCAGTGTGCTCAAGCGCTCCGCCGCCAGCCCGGCGCTGCTGCAATCCGAGGCGCGCGCCGTCGTCTTCTCCTCGCTGAGCGACCTGGCCGCGCGCATCGACGACCCGGCGCTGGACGTGCGCCCGGACGACTGCCTGCTGCTGCAGAACGCCGGTCCGTTGGGCGGGCCGGGCATGCCCGAGGCCGGCTACCTGCCGATCCCGCGCAAGCTGACTGGTCAGCGCGACATGTTGCGCATCTCCGACGCGCGCATGAGCGGCACGGCCTTCGGCACCATCGTCTTGCACGTGGCGCCGGAGGCGGCGCTCGGCGGGCCCCTGGGTCTGGCGCGCAGCGGCGACCGCGTGCGTCTGGATACGCAGCGCAGGCGTCTGGATTTGCTGGTCGACGAGCGCGAACTGCTGCGCCGCGGCGAGCAGGCCCGCCAGGCCGCGCCGTCCATGCCGCCGGCCACCCGCGGTTACGAGCGTCTCTACCGCGAGTCGGTGCAGCAGGCGCAGCTCGGCGTCGATTTCGACTTCCTGCGCCACGAGAGCCTGCAGGGGGAGTGAGCAAGAGCTTGCTGGCAGCGTTCCTGACAGTGGCCACAGCGAGCGCTGATGCGATAAGGTAGCGGCATTCGCCTTGACCATACGGCCAGTCCATCGTCGACCGCATGACCGACTTCTGGCAGCGCCTCGCCGCCGCCCCTCCCGAAATCCCCCAGCCGCTCGCCGTGGACCCGGGCGACATGATATGTCGCCCGTACATCAACCGCTGTAGGGGCGATTTATCAAATCGCCCGTCGCCTAAAC
>DAOUIB010000378.1:0-7432 GCA_034428275.1 Anaerolineae bacterium | reverse complement strand
ACCTCCTCCAGCCGGTTCTGGCCGACGTCGGCAATGTAGAGTTCGCCGGTGAGGCGGTCAAAGCTGAAGCGCCAGGGGTTGCGCAGGCCCCAGGCCCAGATCTGCGGCGCGAGCAAGAGGTTGCGCGTCAGGCCGGGATTGTCCGGCGGGATGCCGTAGCCGCCCTCCACGTCCACGTCGAGGCGCAGGATCGTGCCCAGCAGCGTGGCCGGGTTCTGCCCGCTGTTGAGCGGGTCGCCGGCGGAGCCGCCATCGCCCAGCCCTATGTAGAGATAGCCGTCCGGGCCGAATTCAATCTGGCCGCCGTTGTGGTTGCTGAAGGGCTGCTGCACCCCGAGTATGGGCAGGCGACTCGCCATGTCGACCCTGGCCGGATCGTCCGGCCGCAGGCTGTAGCGTTCCAGCACCGTGTCGCCACGGTGATCGCTGTAATGCACGAAGAAGCGTCCGTTTTCCTCGAATTCGGGATGAAAGGCCAGACCCAGCAGTCCGCGCTCGGAAAACTGCCTCATCGAGTCCCTGCTAACCTGGGCGGTCAGGTCCAGCCAGGGTTCCGGCTGCAGCACGTCATCGACAAGGAGGCGAACACGCCCATGCTGTTCCAGCACGAAGAGCCGGTCGCTGCCGTCGCCGGCGTGCGTTAAATAGACCGGTCGATACAGGCCGGAGGCGACCGGGTGCAGGCGATAGCGGGAGGGGTCGGGACGGGTCGGAGGAGGCAGGGGCGTTGGCGTTGCCGGCGTGGGTTCTGCCGTCGGCGTGGTCTCCTGCGCCAGCGCGGGCAGCGCAGCCAGGGCGAGGAGCGAGACGATGAGGATCGCGGTCATGCGGCTGATTCTGTGGCGGGCGATGGCCGCTATACGGCGATCCGGTTGCCGGAGACGGGAGACTAATGGCGGAATCATCAGCGCTTCGTCGTTCCATCGCCTTGCAGGAAGGGAGAGCCGACCGCCAGATAGCGGTAACCTTTTTGCAACAGGTCCTGATAGTCAGGGATCATGCGGCGTCCGTCCACGATGAGGGCCGGCGGCGCCAGGTAGCGTTCGATGCTGCCGGAGAGGCCGCGAAACTCTTCCCAGTCGGTGGAAATGAAGAGGCAGTCGCTGCCGCAGAGCGCTTCCCCGATGCTCTCGCAATAACGGATGCGGGCGAAGAGCGGATTGCGCGCGGGATCCAGGGCCTGGCTGGCTTCGACCATGGCCAGGGGATCGTAGGCCTGCAGCGCGCGGGCGCCGGCTTCCAGCAGACCCTGTGCCACCGACAGCGAGGAGGAATCGCGCACGTCGTTGGTCTTCTTCTTGAAGGCCAGGCCCAGCAGGGCGACGGTCTTGCCGCTGAAGTCATAGCCGGCTTCCTGGCGAGCGCGTTCGATCAGGTAGACCTTCTGGTATTCGTTGATGTGGTACACCGCCTCCAGCAGGTCCGTGTTTTGACCGGCGCCGCCCAGTTGATGGACCAGCGACTGAATGTCCTTGCCAAAGCAGGAGCCGCCGGCGCCGTTGGACACGTAGGAGCCCCAGGTGCTGATGCGGTGATCGGAGGTGACGCCGCGTTTCAGGTCTTCCATGTGCACGTTGGGAAAAGTCTCGGCAAGGCGCGCGCCGACGCCGTTCCAGAAGGAGATGTAGGTCAGCAACAGGGTGTTGCTGACGTACTTGATGGCCTCGGCGGTCTCGGGCGTGGTCTCAATGTACTGGATGCGCACGTGATTGTGGAACTGGGAATAGAGACGGCGAATGCCTTCAAAGTCTTCCTGGCTGTCCGCGCCCACGACCACGCGGTCCGGGTGACGGGAGCGGGCTACCGCCTCGCCCTCCGGCAGAAACTCCGGGTTGGAGGCGATGCCAAAGTTGCGCACGCCGTGTTGGCGCAGGAAGCCCTCCAGCCGGCGGGCCGTGCCCACCGGGACCGTACTCTTGTTGATGATGACCACCCGTCGCGGGTCCCGGCGTTGGGCCAGCAGGGGCGCGATGGCGCCGAGGGCGTCGAAGTAATAGCTCAGGTCGGCCGAGCCATTGGCGCCCGAGGGAGTCGGCAGACAGAGAAAGATCGCGTCCGTGCCGTCGATCACGTCCCGCAGGTCATCGACGAAGTGCAGGCTGCGGTCGATTTTGTCCGCGATGATGTCGGCCAGGCCGGGTTCATTGACGTAGCGTTCGATGGCTTCGCGGCGAGCGCTGCGAAATGCCGCCAGCCTGTCCGGGTCAACGTCACAGGCCCATACGTCATGACCGTATTCCGAGCTTACGGCGGCGTGGGTGAGGCCCACGAAACCGGCGCCGACAACGATGATTTTCACCGCAACCCCCTGAGGTCCCGGGCTACATACTGCGCCAGTCTATCACAGAGTGTGCGCGTCAGGGCTTCGGGTCCTGCATCTGGCGCGCGACGCGACGCCCCAGTTCAACCGCGTAGTTGGTGCCGCGGTCCCAGGGGTAGACCTGGCTCATGTTGGCCAGAAACAGGCCGGGCCAGGGGGTCCTGGTGTCAGGTATCTTCTCACTGTGGTTGATGCCGGGCACCGGTTGGGCATAGGGCGCGCGGAAGACCCAGGCCTTGCGCAGCCAGTCCGGCCGGTAGTCCGGGTTTATGAGCGGCAGGGCGGACGTGAAGCGCTGCACCAGAGCCTCTTCGTCCATCTGAAACCAGAGGTGATCGGGCGGGACGTAGTCGCCGCAGTAGACCAGAACGTCGCCGCCATAGTGACGGCGGTCCATCCAGTTGCTGTGCTCCACCAGGGCGAGAAAGGGAAACTGGCTGCGCTCGCGGTCCGGGCTGGTGGCGGGCAGGTTGAGCCAGTAGGTGCCGTCGGTCAGCAGGGAGCGATTGAGCGCCAGCACGACGCAGACCCCGCCAATGCTGCGCAAGGCCGAGAGTTGCCGGCCGTAGGCGCTGTCGGCCAGTCCTTCACAGAGACGCAACATGAGCCGCGGCGAGGTTGTGCTCAGGACGCGGTCAAAGCGATGTTCGCTGCCATTCTTCAGACGAAGGGAGAGCCTGTCGCCATGCTGCGTTACGCGCGTCACGGGCGTGTTGAAGCGGATCCCCGCTCCGTGGCGACGACAGTCCCCGGCGAGTGCATCGAGGAAGGCCTGGAAGCCGCCCTCGAAGGTCCCCAGGCGCAGGCTGCGCGAAACGATGCGCGCCCACAGCCAGGCCATGTTGACCTCGCGATAGCGTTCGCTGAACTTGCCGATGAGCAGGGGCTGCCACAGGCGGCGGTAGGCTTCCCGGCCCATGTGACGTTGCAGCCAGTCGTGGGCGGTCACGCTTTCCAGCGGGCGCCAGTCCTTCGTCGTCTTGAGGCGCAGGGCGGCCAGTCCCATTCGCAGGCTGGCGAGGGGCGAAAGCGGCAGCAGCAGGGCCGAGGGCGAAATCTCGGCGCGGTAGACTCGTCCATCGATCCAGTAGCTGGTCTTCGGGCGCGGGAAGACCGGCTTGTGGCCCAGACCCATTTCCTCAATGAGCTGCAGGACGTGGCGATCGCCCTCAAACCAGTGGTGATAAAATTTCTCCAGGTGCCAGTCCCAGCCCTCGTCGCGGAAGCCGGCCGCCAGCCCGCCCGCGCGTTCCCCGCTTTCAAACAGCTGTACCCGGTGGCCGGCGAGCGCGAGGTCGCGCGCGGCGCTCAAGCCGGTGACGCCGGCGCCGATGATGCCGACTTGCAGCGGAGTCGTCATGGCCGGGAGGGGTCGGGACGCCCGGTCAAACGTGGCGGAAGGGATCGCGCAAAAGTGGTACACTGTGGGCAGGCGCGCTGCCACAGACAAGGATACTCATGAGCGATCATCCCGATCACGAAGATTCTCCGCACTGGTTGCGTCCGATAGAGGACCTGGCCAACGAACAGTTGGGCGACGGCTCGGCCTGCGAACAGGTGCACCCAATCGTGGCGCGCTGGTTCGAACAGTTGATGCAGGGCGATCCGCCGCTTTCCCGCGATGCGGTGCAGCAGGCGGTCTCGTGCCTGGCCACGGAAGTATACTACAGCACACCGGAGGAAGTGGCCGAAGCGCTGGAAAACACGCTGGACGAGGAAGACGTCATCCTGTGGGTGGAGCAAATCCTGCTGATTGGCCGCGCCTTTGAATGTGCCTTGCGCCGGGGCGAACTGGACGACCTGTAGCGAGCGGGATTGCAGTTCGCCTGCGCCCCTGAACATTCCTTTGGCTTCAACCGCCATGTTTCCCTGTCCAGCCTGGTAAACGCCCATGTACAATCCGCGACATTACGCCTTGTATTTCAGCGCCGACCAGGCCCGACGGGCGCGCGATTTGCGCGGCAGCGACTCACTGCGCGGCGCCTGGCAGGCCCTGCTGCGCCGGCGGCCGACCAACGCGCCGGAACAAATGCAGCAGTACAGCCTGCTGTATCGACTGAACGACGACCTTGAGGCCGGTGAACGCGCCCTGGAACTGCTGCAATCCGAAGAGACCGCGAAGTCAAGAGGCGTCGGCCATCTGGCGCAGACAATCACTCTCCTGCTCCAGACGCAATGCCATGAATTGCTGCACGATCATCCTTCCTTTTCTGCCCGCGGCGCCTGGCTGCGGGATTACGCGCAGCGCGTGGAGGCTTGTCTGAAGCGGGACGAGGGGCTGCTGCAGGTAGAGGCGACCTGGCTCAATTTGCTGCGCCTGACCAGCGCCATCGCGCTGGAAGACGAAGGTCGCTTCTACCGGGCCTGTGAGAATTTCCGGGAAAGTGTGAGAATCGACCTGCACTTCGACGGCTATATTCGCCGCGCAGCGGAAGGGCGGAAAGGCGAGAGTCTGGGGCGCATGTTGCTGACGGCCCAGGCGCTCTGCCTCTGTGCGGAGGCCGCCAGCCTGGCCGGCGAACCCCTGTGGGAATTCGACGTACGCGGCGTCTCGGCGCTGACCCCCACGCCCTACCTGCTCTATTACTACTGGTATCCGGAGCGTTGGCGCTGGGATGGCGACATTGAGGACAACGGGGTCCCGCAGGAAGGCGACGGTGCGCCCCGCGTCGATGAGGCGCGCGCCCTGTACCGGCGGCACGCCGGGCTGTGGGAACTGGCGCAGGCGCGCAGTCCCTCACCGGACCGGCAGCAGTTGCTGGATGAATTGCGCCCGGTCTTCGACGTTCAGGGCGGGGGCCCGCTCACGCTGACTCGTTCAGCGCCGCAGGAAGGCCCGACCCGGCGCCGGGGCTTACTCGGTCGTCTGCGTCTTTAGGACCCTGTGTCTCGCTACATGGCGCCGGCCAGCAGAAGGCCGGCGATGCTCAGATAGATGAAAAGGCCGCTGGAATCCACCAGCGTGGAAATCATGGGCGCGGAGACCACCGCCGGATCGACGCCCAGGCGACTGGCCAGCAAGGGTATCAGGGAGCCCATCACGTTGGACCAGGTGCAAATCACGACGATCGAGATGCCGACCACCAACGCCAGTTGCAGGTCGCGGTCCCAGAGCCAGGCGCGGGCCCCGGCGACCAGGCTCAGGGCAAGGCCCAGCAACAGGCCGCCCAGCAGCTCGCGGCGCAGCACGCGCCACAGGTCGCTGAAATGCACGTCGCGGATGGCGAGGCCGCGAATGATGGTTGAAACGGTCTGCGCGCCGGTATTGCCGCCCGTGCCGATCAACAGCGGAATGTAGAAGGACAACTGCACCACGGCGGCCAGGCGCGTGCTGAACTGTCGCAGCACGGCGCCTGTCAGGGTGTCGGCGACCATGAGCAAGAGCAACCAGCCGAAGCGATTGCGCAATACGCGCCTCAGGGGCACGGTGAAGTAGGGCTGGTCCACGCTGCCGCTTTCGACGGCGCCGAAGCGCAGGATGTCCTCGGAGTTTTCCTCAACCAGCACGTCGATAATGTCGTCAACGGTGATGATGCCCAGCAGGCGGCGCCCGCTGTCCAGGACGGGGATGGCGAGAATGTCGTATTGCGCCACCTCGCGGGCCACCTGCTCCTGGTCAGTCTCCGGGTGCACGCTGATCACGCGGGTCGTCATGCGGTCGCCAACCCTGGCGGAGGGCGGCAGGTTGATCAGTTCGCGCAGGGAAATGACGCCCAGCAGCTGGCTTTCGTCGTCCAGCACGTAGAGTTCGCTGACGGTTTCCGCGGTCTCGTCCATGCGGCGCACCTCGGCCAGGGCATCCGTGGCCGTCATGTCATCCTGCAGGGCCACGTAGTGTTCGGTCATCAGGTGGCCGGCGCTGTCCGGCGGATAGCGCAGCAGCCGCTGGATACCGGCGGCCTTTTCCCCGTCCATGGCGGCCAGCAGTTCGTCCTGCTTTTCCGGCACGTCCTCGGCGAGAATCTCCGCCGCATCGTCCATCGGCAACCGGCCCAGCAAGCGGGCGGCATTGTCTGCCGGCATCCTGTCCAGCAGGTCGCGCGTGGCGTCGCGTCCGATTTCGTCGAGGACGCTGGCGGCCAACTCATCATCCAGCAGTTGAAAGATTCGGTGCTGTTGTGCCGACTCCATGCGCTCAAGCAGGTCGGCGACGTCGGCGGGGTGATGGTCGGCCAGCAACTGTCGCAGGCGCGCCAATTCGCCGGCGTCAATGGCTTCATCGACCCTGGGTTGCAGTTGTTCGTGGGGCGTGGCCATGATACCTCCAGTCTGACGTTGCGCCGGTCCGGCCTGTCCGCTTCAGTTCAGGCCAGGGGGAAACCAGTCCTCTTCATCGTCAAGGTCACTGTCCGGGTCCTCGTCATCGTCGTCATCATCGTTCCCGTCGTCACCATTGGGATCATCCGGCAGGTCTTCGTCACCGGCGATAAAGAGGTCGTCATCGTCTCCGTAGAGCGATCCCTCATCGTCTTCGTCGAACTCGCTGATGTCAAAACCCTCGTCGTCAACCGGCTCCAGGTCTTCCTCCAGGTCCGTCTCTTCCTCAAGCAATTCTTCGTCGGTCGGTTCCTCGAACACGTCGTCATCGTCGAACAGGGAGCCCAAATCAATGGCCAGAGGGGATTCGGAATCGTGCATCATTTCTCCAGGGATTGCCTCGTGTTTTGCCTTTGCATTCAGCAGGGACTAACCGGCCTGTTGCACCAGTTGCAGAAACCAGGTGTGAAAACGCAAATCATCGGTCAATTCGGGGTGGAAGGCGGTGGCCAGCAGATGTCCCTGGCGCACGGCGACGATTCGCCCGTCGGCAAGGCGCGCAAGCACCTCAACGTCATCTCCCGCGTCGGTCACCACGGGCGCGCGAATAAAAACGGCGTGCCAGGGCGCTTCGCCCAGGACCGGGATCTCCAGTTCCGTCTCAAAGCTGTCGAGCTGGCGGCCAAAGGCGTTGCGGTCCACGCTGATGTCCATCAGCGCCAGAACTGGCTGGGCGTGATGGTCCAGTTCGCGCGCGAGAAAAATCATGCCGGCGCAGGTGCCCCAGGTGGGTCGCGAGCCGGCGAATTCCCGCAATGGCGCGACCAGGCCGGCGCTGACGGCCAGTTTGCCGAT
>DAOUIB010000377.1:0-1977 GCA_034428275.1 Anaerolineae bacterium | reverse complement strand
TCGACGCGGAGATTGCCGGCCGCGGCATCGGGAGGGCCGTTGCCGCCCTCGACGTCGAGTCGGACGGCGACCTTGACCTCTTCCTGGTCAACGACGGCCAGCCCGACCAGCTCTTCATCAACCAGGGCGGGGCCGTTTTTCTGGAAGCGGAATTGAGCGGGAGCGCGGCGGCTCGCGGCCCGGGTCGCGGCCTCGCCAGCGCCGACTTCGACGGCGACGGACTGCCCGACCTGTTCATCGCCAGAGAGGGACGAGCCGGCGCGCTCTACCTGAATGACGGCGGCGGCAGCTTCAACGAGGCGGAGCCGGGCATGATTGCCGCCAGCGGCAGCGAGGTCGTGGCGCGCGACTTTGACGGGGACGGCGCGATTGACCTCTTCGTGACGGGCAGCCAGACCAGCCAATTGTGGCACAATCGCGGCGACGCCAGCTTTCAACTGGTCAGCGCCTGCGCCGGCCTGGACCTGGCCGGAGGCGCTGTCGCCGCCACGGCGGCCGACCTCGCCGGGGACGAGCTGCCGGAACTTTATCTGGTGAAGGCCGGCCTGCCCGATCTGCTGCTCGTCAATCATTACGGCAACGGAGCCGCTTGCCAGGAGGCTGACGCATGACCCTCAGGCGTTCGGACGTGGTCATCACCCGACCCTGCAGCATGGAGGACTATCGCCGCTACCGCGCCACGGCGCTCGCCTGGGGTTTTCTGCCGGAACCGGACCGACGCGGCCTGCCGCCAGACGGCGAGATGATGCGCGACGTGGACGAGGCCCATCGCTGCGGCGCGAAATTCCAGGGCCGGGTCGAGCTGGATGCCGACTGGATCGGCATGATCGACTACGACCCGGACTACATGGACTCGGTCGTGCGCGATATCGAAGGCCGACCGCAGCACACCTGGTGGACGCACCGCTATCGCGGCAATCCCTCCTGGCACTTCTGCACCAATGCGCCGGGCTATCGCCGCTACCTCTTCCACCAGCTGGACCGGGTGATGAAGGCCGGCGCGGACTGGCTGATGATCGATTCGGCCATCCCGACCATCGGCGCGCTGACCCCGCGCTACGGCGGCTGCTTCTGCAGGCACTGCATGGCGGGCTTTCGTGACTGGCTGGCGCAGAATCTGACGCCGGAGCAACTGGCGGCCGGGGGCGTGGAGGACATCTGCCGCCTGGACTGGGGCGAGTGGCTGCGCGAACGCGGCGTCGATGACGCGCGTTATCGCGAGAACATCCAGGCCTTCCCGCCGACCATCCCGCTGGCCGGGCACTATTTCGACTACCAGTGGGCGGAGGTCGACGCGCTCTTCCGCGAGTTCAAGCGACGCGCGCAGGAATACAGCGACGATTACGTGCCGATGAGCTCGAATTCGCCCTGGTACTGGCCGCAGTTCCCCTACGCCGTCGAGGCCCACGATTTCTACACCAACGAACTGGAATACCATCCGCCAGAGCGGGAGGTCTTTCCGACCTCGCCCATCTACGTCCTGAAACTTGCCGAGGCGCTGGGGCGGATCGTCGGCCTGACCGGCGTGCCGCGCGCCTTTGAGCCCTACCGACTTGAGCCGCGGCCGGGGCACATTCGCCTGTGGATGGCGCAGGCCGCGGCCCTGGGCCATGTCTTCATGGTGCCGGCGAAGATGTGGACCCTGCGCGTCCCCGGCGAGGCCGACCGCTGGTACTACTGCGACCCCGGCGACTACGAGGAGATTTGCCACTTCATCCGCGACCACGCCCATTTGCTGGATGACTATGAGTCCCTGGCCAGCGTGGCGCTGGTCTTCAGCAACCTGGCCGTGCGGCGTTTCGTGGGCGAGTCGCGCGCCGGTCGTCTGGGCGGGCAGGAGCGCAGCGCGCCCGATACCCCGCTGCATCGGGCCCTCCTGGCCCTGACGCACGCCAATATCCCCGCGCGCCTGCTCGTGGCCGGCGACGGGGTGTTGCCGGACCAGTTGGCGACGGCGGACCTGGACGCCTTTCAGGC
>DAOUIB010000376.1:0-2045 GCA_034428275.1 Anaerolineae bacterium | reverse complement strand
ACAACACGGAAGAGGATGGCGAACGCCTGGTTGCGGCGCTCACTGCTGTCGGTCTCACCTGACCAGGCCCGTCTCTTCCAGTCGGCGTTCCAGGACCTGCCCGTCGGGCGGCTTCAGCAACTGCAGATCGCAACCGGCGGCGGCGTCCAGCGCCGCCCGGGGAATGAGGCCAACCAGTTCGCTGCCGTAGAGGCTGACGCCTTCCCACCCTGCCTCGCGCCGCAGCGCATCCATGACTGCCCCCAACCCCGTGCGACGGTAGTCCGTCAGATTCATGGAGACCTGGGCGCGGCCGGCCACCTGCATCCCCAGGGCCTGCAACGCCGGCAGACCGCCGCCGGAAGCGCGGATTCTGCGTGCAATTCGCCCTGCCACCCGGACATCCGCCGTGTCCAGCCAGACGTTCCAGGCGATGAGCGCTTCCCGCGCGCCGATGGCGACGGCGCCGGCCCTGCCCATTTTTGACGGCCCGCAATCAGGTTGGCGCCGCTCGTCCCTGTCTATGGCGATTCGTAGACCTTCATAATCTCCACGCCGGATGTCGGCCAGCCGCCTGGCATCGGGGCACCTCGCGGCGGCGCCGTAGAGATAAACCGGCAGTTGCAATTCCTCGCCAACCCGGGCGCAGAGCGCGCGCGCAAGGTCTCGACATGGCGCCAGTGCGCCGCCCTGCAGAGGCGTGAAGGGGACGACGTCCGCAGCGCCGATGCGCGGATGCCGGCCTTCGTGGCGCCGCATGTCGATTCGTTGTCCGGCCTCCTGAATCAGGGCGAAAAGGGCGTCCGACATGGCCGCAGGCGGGCCGGCGACGCTGATCACGCTGCGATTGTGGTCGGGATCGCTGTGGACGTCCAGCAAGCGAACGGCCGGGCGGGCACAGACCGCCGCGACAATGGCGGCGATCACGGATTGCCTCCGACCTTCAGATACGTTGGCCGCGCTCAATACCAGCACGTCGCCCCCCCCGCCAAACCGGATTGTACTGCAAGTCACCTTTCCTGCTGATTGACAGGGGCCCGCGCACGTGTCAGGCTTTCGCCGTCACCGGGGTGTTTTGGAGAGACCATGAAAAAGTTGAGCGCCGTGATGCTGGGCGCCGGCAACCGCGGGCTGTTGACCTATGGCCCCTACGCCCAGGCCCACCCTGAAGAACTGGAATTCGTCGCCGTGGCCGAACCGCTCCAGGAACGACGCGAACGCTTCGCCAGGGAACACGGCATCCCGCCCTGGCGCCAGTACGACTCCTGGGAGTCCCTGCTGGCCGTCGGCAAGCTGGCCGACGTACTCTTCAATTGCACCCAGGACCAGTTGCATACGGCCACGACCCTGGCTGCCCTTGACGTCGGCTACGACATCCTGCTTGAAAAACCCATGGCGCACAACCTGCTCGACAACATGCGTCTGGTGCAGGCAGCCGAGAAGAGGGGGAGGTTGCTGGCGACCTGTCACGTCCTGCGCTACACAGCATTCTTCCAGACCCTGCGCGACGTCCTGCGTTCCGGACGCCTGGGGCGCATCATCAACGTCGATCACCGCGAGAATCTGATTTTCTGGCACATGGCGCACAGTTTCGTGCGCGGCAACTGGCGCGCCAAGGACAGTTCTGCGCCCATGTTGCTGGCCAAGTGTTGTCATGACCTCGACATTCTGGGCTGGTTGCTGGGCCGGCGCTTCACACGGGTCAGTTCCTTCGGCAGCCTGACCGCCTTCCGACCTGAACACGCGCCGCCGGATGCGCCCCTGCGCTGCACCGACGGCTGCCCCCACGCGGACGACTGCAAGTTTTACGCGCCCCGCTTCTACGCCCGGGACGGCGACGGTTTCATGCTCAACGCCGTCGCCATGAATGCCGGAGCCGACGAACGCCTCGAGTTACTGGCCAGTTCCAGCCCTTACGGTCGATGCGTCTGGCACTGCGACAACACAGTCGTTGACCATCAAACGGTCTCAATGGAAGCGGAAGACGGCACGACCGTGACACTGATCATGCAGGGACATGGATTTGAAGAGTGCCGCACGATGCGTTACGACGGCACTCTGGGCAC
>DAOUIB010000375.1:0-2132 GCA_034428275.1 Anaerolineae bacterium | reverse complement strand
CGATCATTTTCACGCTGGCGGCCACGCCCTTCCAGTTGCTTGACCTGTCGGGCCGTTTTCTGCTGCCAGGGCTGGACCATCTCGTGCCTCTCGAGAACCTGTGGCTGGGCATGGATTTGAGCCAGCCGCCGACCAACAACCCGACCTGGGCGCTGGCCTTGCCCGTGCTGGTGCTGGTGACCACCTGGGCCCAGTCCAAACTGACGGTCACGCCCACTCCACCCAGTTCGGGCTCGGACGGGCGGCCCAGCCAGGCCCAGGCCATGACACAGTCGATGACGACCGTCATGCCCCTGATGTTTGGCTTTTTCTCCCTGTCTTTCTCGGTCGGCCTGTCGATTTATTTCGTTATCTCCAACATCATCGGTATCATTCAGTACAGCCTGATGGGACAATCGAAACTTGATCTGCGCAAACTGTTGAGGCGCGGGCTCTCCCGCGAACCCGACAGCAAGGACCTTGATGCGCAGCTCCCGGCCGCGACGACCGGGAGCGGGCGACGCAGGCGCAGGGATAGCGGCGACGGCAAACGCAAGGTCAAGTCACGCAAACGGTGAGGCCGCCAGTGCGCTGTCTCCCTCAACGGCAATGAGGGTCAAACCATGAACGTGGAAGAAACGATCGAGGTGACGGGCGACGACGTGGAACAGGCGGTCGCCAGGGGTTTGCAACAACTGGGCGTGGGTCCGGACGACGTGATGGTCGAGGTCCTGGAAGAACCGGCCAGCGGGATGTTCGGGCTTGGCTCGCGCCCGGCGCGGGTACGGCTGCGTTTGCTCACTGCCGCCTCTCCGCCGGAGACGGAGGACGCTTCCGGCGTTGCCGATGCCGCGGGGGCCAGCGCTGCGGCGCTGCAGGATGACGGGAGCAGGGATGAAGAGATCGTCGTCGACAAGGCGCCTGGCGACCTTTCCTTTCAGGCGGCCATGGAAACGACGACCTTTGAGGAGGGCGACTTCGAGGAAGATGCCGAGGTTGGCAAGGTCGTGCTGGCGGAGCTCCTGGAAAACATGGCCGTTCGCGCTGACGTTGAAGTGCGTCGGGCCGAAGCGACGGACGGGGAAGAACCCCCCTGGATGCTGGACATCGTCGGCGAATCCGATCTCAGCGTGTTGATAGGGCGCAAGGGGGAGACCCTGGCATCCCTGCAGTACATCACACGACTGGTCACCAGCCGTGAACTTCAGCGGCGCGCCAACATCGTCGTCGACGTGGGTGGCTACAAGTCCCGGCGCATGAACAGACTCTACGCCCTTGCCAGCCGCATGGCCGACCAGGCCACGAGTCTGGGACGCCCGGTCGCGCTGGAGCCGATGCCGCCCTACGAGCGGCGTATCGTGCATCTGGCCCTGCGCGAGCGGGAGGACGTCACGACCGAGAGCAGCGGCGAGGGCCAGGCGCGCAAGGTCAACATCATTCCTGCGCCACGTTAATGGGCCCTGCCTGTCTGGTCATCGGTCACCTGACCGCGGACCTGACGCCAGCGGGCGAACGGCGCCTGGGAGGCACTGCCGCCTATGCCAGCCGGACCGCGCATGCCCTGGGGTTGCGGGTGCGCCTGTTGACCAGCGTGGCGCATGGCGAACCCTTGCTCGAGACTTTGCGACCTGACCTGCACGACGTCCGTGTAGTGCCCTCCGGGAGCACAAGTACCTTCGAGAACATTTATGACAATGATGGCAGGCGCACCCAGTTTCTGCGGGAGGTCGCCGCGCCGCTGGGGCCCGGCGACGTGCCGCCTGCCTGGCGCGACACGGCGCTGGTGCATCTCGCTCCGCTGACCGGTGAGGTGGACCCCGCCCTGGCGGCCTGCTTTCCGAACTCCACGGTCTTGCTCACAGCGCAGGGCTGGCTGCGTCGGCGGGGTGAAGACGACCTGATCAGTTTCCACTACTGGTTTGATTCGGCGGTGCTTCGTCATATTGACATCGTCGTGCTCAGCGAAGAGGATTTCGCCGAAGCGCCGGAACTGGAACAGGACCTTGCGTCCGAGGTACCCTGGCTCTTTGTCACCAGGGCTGAACGTGGCGGTACATGTTATCGTCATGGCCGCCCGTACGAATACACTACGCCCCGGCCTCCGGTGACCAATACCACCGGCGCCGGCGACGTTTTTGCTGCCGCCGTGTTGG
>DAOUIB010000374.1:0-3777 GCA_034428275.1 Anaerolineae bacterium | reverse complement strand
ATTCCTGCCGGATGCCAAACAACAATGACCTGTTGTCATGAAGGGCCTTCTTGCCTGCGGCGCCCATGCTAGCACGTGAAGCCCGTTTTGACGCCGGACGTGGCTATAGTTGGCCATAAGATTTGCCGCCGACGGGACCGGATTGCGGACCATTCGGGCTCCGGTCAATTCCGCCCGGCAATTGTGGTAAACTCTGGATGCAGATGGTGACCGTCCAGGAAGGTGACATGAACAGAAGTCATGAACTTTCCCGTCGGGAAGTGCTCTCGCTGGCGACCGCAGCCATGGCGGCCGCTGCATTCAGACTGGAGGAGTCGAAAATGGCATTTGAACTGCCGGAACTGGGATACGCCTACGATGCGCTGGAGCCGCACATCGATGCGCGCACCATGGAGATCCATCACTCGAAACATCACGGCACCTATACCGCGAACCTCAACGCCGCCCTGGAAGGTCATGCGGACCTGCAGGGCATGTCGATAGAGGAGTTGCTGGCCGGCCTGGACGACCTGCCCGAAGGCATCCAGACGGCCGTGCGCAACAACGGCGGCGGCTACGCCAACCACAATCTCTTCTGGACGGTCATCGCGCCCGGCGGCAACGCTGAAGGCAACGCCAGCGATGCCCTCAAGGCCGCCGTCGACGCCGCCTTCGGCAACTACGAGAATTTCGTGTCGGAATTCAGCACCGCGGCGGCGACGCGCTTCGGTTCCGGCTGGGCCTGGCTGGTGGCCGCCAGCGACGGCAGCGTGAGCGTCACCTCGACGCCGAACCAGGATACGCCGCTCATGGACGGCCAGACGCCGATCCTGGGGCTGGACGTTTGGGAACACGCCTACTATCTGAACTACCAGAACCGCCGTCCCGACTACATCGCGGCCTTCTTCAGCATCGTCAACTGGGCCGAGGTATCGAGTCGCTACGCTGCCGCAACGGGCTAGCGAACTCCCGTTTCGGGCATTCAAAAGACGCTACAATCGTGGCGTCTTTTTTTGCAGGATGGCGGCAACGATGGAGACGGGCATGACGCAGCATCGGGTCGAGCGCGATTCCCTGGGTGAAGTTCGGGTGCCGGCCAGCGCCTGGTACGGGGCGCAGACGCAACGCGCCGTGGAAAACTTCCCGGTCAGCGGCCTGAAACCCTGGCCGGCCTTTGTCTGGAGCATGGCCGTCATCAAACGCAGCGCCGCAGAGGTCAACCGGGACCTTGGCCTGCTGGATGAAGCGCTGGCAGACGCCATCGTCGCGGCGGCCGATGAGGTCATCGCGGGTCAGCTGGATGCCGAGTTCGTCGTCGATCCCTTTCAGGCGGGCGCCGGCACCAGCCACAACATGAACGTCAACGAGGTCATCGCCAACCGCGCCAACGCCCTGCTGGGTTTCGCCAGGGACGATAAGGCAGCGCCGGTCGACGCCAACGACCACGTCAACATGGCGCAAAGCACCAACGACACCATACCTACGGCCATTCGTCTGGGCGTGCTGTGGCGCCTGGATGAATTGCTGGCGGCCCTGGAGCGCTGTGCAAGAGCCTTTCGCCAGCAGGCGGAAGCTGCCGACGACGTTGTCAAAAGCGGACGGACCCATTTGCAGGATGCGGTGCCCATTCGCCTGGGCCAGGAGTTTGGAGCGTATGCGGGCGCCATCGAGCGCAATGGCGAAAAAATCCGTCTCGCCGCCGGGGGCCTGCGTCGTCTCGGCATTGGCGGCACGGCCAACGGCAGCGGCCTCAACGCCCATCCGGAGTATCACGCGCGCATGGTGGCGACCCTGTCGCGATTCACGGGCCTGAAACTCTACGAGTCCGACGACCTCTTTGAGTCGATGCAGTCGATGCAGGACGCCTGTTTCTTTTCCGGCGCGCTGCGGTCGACGGCGCAGGACCTGACGCGCATCGCCAACGACATTCGACTGTTGTCCAGCGGGCCAACGACCGGCCTGGCAGAGATCACCTGCCCGCCGGTGCAGCCGGGTTCATCGATCATGCCGGGCAAGGTCAACCCGGTGCTGGCCGAAATGCTGAACATGGCCATGTTTCACGTCATGGGCAATGACTTGACGGTGACTCTGGCCTCGCAGGCGGGCCAGCTGGAACTGAACGTGATGATGCCGGTCATTGCCCACAATCTGAACGAGATGATGCAGGTGATGACCGGTTCGGTCAACGCCTTTACGGAGAAATGCGTGGCGGGCCTCCTCATCAATCGCGAGACGGCGGAAGGCTGGCTGGCGCGCAATCCCGTGCTGGTCACCGCGCTCAACCCCGTGATCGGCTACCTGAAGGGTGCGGAGGTGGCGAAGAAGGCTTTGGCAGAGGGACGCGGCATTCGCGAGGTCGTGGTTGAACTCGGCTATCTGGACGAGGAGGAGGCGGACGCGGCTCTCGACGCCGCGGCCATGACCCGCGGCGGCCTGCGCAACTGAATTGGCGACCACAAGATCAGGGGGGACGATGCTCACGCGTGAAGAAGCCTGGGAACTGGTGACGACTTATACGGCGAGTCACTCGCTGCGGCGTCACATGCTGTCGGTTGAGGCGGCCATGCGCGCCTATGCGCCCCGTTTCGGCGGCGACCCCGAGCTGTGGGGGACGGTCGGGCTGCTGCACGACTTCGACTACGAACAGAACCCGGACGTGGCGGTGGAGGGGCACCCGGTCGTGGGTTCCCGCATCCTGCGCGAGCGCGGCGTCGACGAACTCATCGTGCGCGCCATACTCTCCCACGCGGAAGAGATCACCGGCGTCGCCCCGGAGAGCGACCTGGAGAAAGCCCTGCTGGCCGTGGACGAACTGACCGGTTTCCTCATTGCCGTGACGCTGGTGCGTCCCTCCAAAAGCATTCATGACGTCAAACTGCGTTCCGTGCGCCGCAAGTGGAAAGACCGGGCATTCGCTGCGCCGGTCAATCGGCAGGAGATCGAGCACGCCGCGAATAACCTGGGCGTGCCGCTGGACGAACACATCGGCATCGTGCTGGCCGCGATGCAGGGCGTGGCGGGAGAACTGGGCCTGGAAGGCAACCCCTCCTGACTGAAAAAGACGCAGGACATTCCAACATGATGACACAGGTTGAAATGCCGGGCCTGCTGGCCGCAATGCTCAGGTGCCACGGTCCCGTTGGCGACGAGCGCGAGATCGACGCCTTCCTGCTGCGCGAATTCGCCGCCACGGGCGCGAAGACCTGGCAGGATGGCATGAGCAACATTTATGCGCATGTGCCAGGCGACGGCCCGCGCGTGATGGTGGTCGTGCACAAGGACGAGCTCGGCTTCATCGTTTCGCAGGTGCTGGAAGACGGCAGCCTGAAGGCGCAGGACCTGGGCATGTCGCAGCCCTGGAAATACGGCGAAGGGCCGGTCGACGTCATCGCCGACGACGGCTCGATTGTGCCGGCCGTGCTTTCCTTCGGGTCAACGCACACCCGCAGCGGCCCGGTCGGCGAGTTTCGCCAGGGCAGCCGTTCGCCCAACTGGGGCGACGTCACCCTGTTCACGGGGCTGGAGCGCGACACCCTGTTGCAGCGCGGGGTCCACATTGGCAGCCGCGGCGTCGTCTCCCGCGACCGCAAGGCCCTGAAGCACTTGCCAGGGGATCACGTTGGCGGTTTCGGCCTCGACGACCGTGTCTGCATGGTCAGCCTGATCGACGCGCTGCGCCAGTTTGCCGGAAACCTGATCGGGCCGGACCTGTATTTTGTGGCGTCAAGCGCCGAGGAAAGCGGCTATCTGGGCGCCACGCGCGCCGGGCAGGTGCTGCGACCGGATATCGTCGTCGCG
>DAOUIB010000373.1:0-6276 GCA_034428275.1 Anaerolineae bacterium | reverse complement strand
TGACCCTGGCGCCCTCGACCTGCGTCGTCACCGGCGGCGCCGGTTTCATCGGTTCGCACATCAGCGAGCGTCTCTTGCGCGATGGTCACAGCGTTCGAATCGTCGACAACTATCTGACCGGGTCGCCGCAAAACCTGGCGCATTTGCGCGACAACCGGCGTCTGACGATTCACGAGCTTGACATCGCCGACGCGCAAGGGCTGGTCAGGGTTTTCGATGGCGCCGATTTCGTCCTGCACCAGGCCGCGCTGCCCTCGGTGCCCCGCAGCGTGACCAGCCCGGAGGAGACCTGGCAGCATTGCGCCACGGGGACCCTCAACGTGCTCGACGCTGCGCGGGTGGCCGGCATTCGACGCCTGGTCAACGCGTCTTCCTCTTCCGTGTACGGCGATGCCCCGACAGACGGCAAACATGAAGACCTGCTCGCCCGGCCCCTCTCCCCCTATGCCGCCGCCAAACTGGCCGGCGAGGCGCTATGTCAGGCCTGGGGTCGAAGCTACGGTCTGGAGACCGTCAGTCTGCGTTACTTCAACGTCTACGGGCCGCGACAGGACCCGCGTTCGGACTACGCGGCAGTCGTCCCCCTGTTCATTTCGCTCATGCTGGAAGGTCAGCGGCCACCCATCACCGGTGACGGCGGCGAGACTCGCGGCTTCACCTACGTCGATGACGTGGTGGCGGGCAACCTGCTGGCGTTGACCGCGCCCTGCGCCGCAGGGCAGGCGATAAACATCGGCAGCGCCACCGGCACCAGCATCCGGCAACTGGTTGAGGTCCTCAATGAATTGCTGGGCACGCAGTTACCGCCGCGCTATGTGCCCCCGCGTCCCGGGGACATCCGTCATTCGCGCGCAGACATCGGCCGGGCCCACGATATTCTGGGCTACAACCCGACTGTTGACCTGAAGACCGGGCTAAAACGCACCCTGTCCTGGTTCAGGGACAGGGCCGGTTGACTCAGCCGGGATAGCCGCCACTGGCCTCAATCGTGCCGCGCTCGCGGGCCACTCGCTCGCTGTAATCATCCGCGCGCAGGACCGCCAGCGGGTCGGGGTCGCGCCCCGTCTCGATGCGCGCCTGGGCCAGCAGCGGGCGAACGTCGGTCTCAAAGGCCGCAGCCAAAACGGCATGCCCGCCCAGGACGTCGCCGGCCAGTTGCCGTTCGCGCAAGACCTCCTGATCGACCAGCAGGGCCTTGGCAAAGGCCGTCTGGCAGTTGACCACGCTCAGCACCATGGCTTCCAGTTTGGGCTCAATGTTGTGGCTTTGGTCGATCATGTAGGCCACGTCGTCCGCCCTGGATCCTGCGCCCACCAGTTCGCAGAAGATTTCGAAGAGCTCGAAGGGGTTGTTGGTGCCGACGATCAGGTCGTCGTCCGCGTAGCGACGGGCGTTGAAGTGGAATCCGCCCAGACGCCCCTCGTCCAGCAGGAAGGAAACGATGTGGGCGATGTTGGTCCCCTGGGCGTGATGGCCGGTATCCACCAGCACCTGGGCCTGTTCGCCCAGCTTCAGGGCCGTGGCGTAGGCCATGCCCCAGTCCGCCAGGTCCGTGTGGTAGAAGCCGGGTTCAAAGAACTTGTACTCGATGAGCATGCGGCCGCCCGCCGGCAGGTGCCGGTAAGTTTCGACGAGGGCCGCCTCCATCCGACGCTTGCGGTCGCTCATGCTGTCCTGACCGGAATAGTTCGTGCCGTCGGCAAACCACAGGCTCAACAGGTCGCTGCCGGTCAGCGCCATGATTTCGCAGCATTCAACCATGTGCGCCACGGCCTCCTCGCGTACCGTTGCCGAGGGGTTGGTGATGCTGCCCAACCGGTATTGCTCCTCCTGAAACACGTTGGGATTGATGGCGCCGATGCCCACGCCCTGTTCAGCGGCGAACTGCGCCAGCCCTTCCCAGTCGTCCACCTTGTCCCAGGGGATGTGCAGGGCGACGGTGGGCGCCACGCCGGTCAGTCGCTGGACGTAACCGGCGTCGGCCAGTTTTTCCTGGATGTTGCGGGCCGCGCCGGGCCAGGAATAGACCTTGAATCGTGTGCCGCTGTTGCCGTAGCCCCAGGAGGGGGTCTCGATGTGCTGTGCCTTGAGCCTGCGCTTGACTTCCTCGACGTCGACGCCCTGCGCGTCCAGTCTTTCCGCAAGCCTGTCATAGTCCGCCGCCTGATGCATGGCTGAACCTGCCTGTTCTGGTAAACTGTCATCCGCCAACCGGACAGAGGCTAGCGTTCGGGCATTTGCCTGTCAACCTGCCCGCAATGAGTCCCTGGGAGAGCGCAACAGTGGCGAAAACCTGTGATGTCCTGGCCATCGATATCGGCGCCGAATCCGGCCGCGTCATGCGCATCGGATTTGACGGCAAGGGCTTCGATATCGACGAGTTGCATCGCTTTCCCAATGTTCCGGTCATGGCCGGAGGCACGCTCTACTGGGACGTGCTACGCCTGTGGCATGATATCCAGACGGGGATCGAGGCCGCCGGCCCGGGTATGGCCGGCCTGGGCATCGACACCTGGGGCTGTGACTACGCCCTGCTGGACCGCGACGGCGAATTGCTGGGCAACCCGGTGCATTACCGTGACAGCCGCAACGAAGGGATGAGCGAACAGGTCTTTGAGCGCGTGCCCTGGCGGACGGTATACGAACGCACCGGCATCCAGCTCATGGCACCCAACACCCTGTTCCAGCTGGCCGGCATGGTCATGTCCGACAGCTGGCAACTCGCCAACGCCGACTCTTTTCTCCCCTTTCCCCAACTCTTCAATTACTGGATGACCGGAGACCGCAGCGCCGAGTTCACCCACGTAAGCACGATGCAAATCTACAACCCGCACACGAAGGACTGGGACTACGAGACCCTGGGGGCGATCGGCGTGCCGACCCACATTTTTGGCGACATCGTGCCGCCGGGGACACGGCTTGGTGAGTACCAGGGAATTCCGGTCTTCGCGCCCGCCAGTCACGATACCGGCAGCGCCGTCGTGGGCGTTCCCGCCACGCGCAGCGACTTCGCTTATTTGAGCAGCGGCACCTGGAGCCTGCTGGGCCTTGAAATCCAGGAGCCAATCATCAGCGACGCCTCCTTCGCCGCCAACCTGACCAACGAAGGCGGTGTTGAGGGCACCTTTCGCTTCCTGGTCAACGTAATGGGCCTGTGGCTGGTTCAGCAATGCCGGGCGACCTGGGCTGCCGCCGGCCAGGATCTGGACTACGGCCAGCTTACTGACGAGGCCCGCTCGGCGCCCCCCTTTGTCAGCCTCATCGACCCGGATGACGATCTCTTTTTTGCGCCCGGCGACATGCCGGCCCGCATCCGCGATTTCTGCCGCGCCAGCGGCCAGCCGGTGCCGGAAAGCGTCGGCGCCGTTCTGCGCTGTGTCAACGAAAGCCTGGCGCTGAAATACCGTTACGCCCTGGACCGGCTGATCGCCGTTTCGCAGCAGCCGGTGGCGCAACTGCACATCATCGGCGGAGGGTCGCAAAATAACCTGCTCAACCAGATGACGGCGGACGCGACCGGTCTGCCTGTCGTCGCCGGCCCGGTGGAAGCCACGGCCCTTGGCAACGCCATCGTTCAGTTCATCGCCCTGGGAGAGATCGCCAACGTGGCCGAAGCGCGCAGCATTCTCGCCAACACCGTTGGCAGCGTCACGTTCGAACCCGCCGACGATGAGCGCTGGCAGGGCGCCTTCCGGCGCTTTGCCGACTTGCTGGACCGGCAGCTTCCGTCGTCGCCCGCCTGACGGCCGGCGTCTCCGTCGCAGCTCCGATCGAATCGAACGGGAAAGCTCCTTGAACACCCAAATGCAAGCCCCACGCGATTCCGGCCGGGCCCGGGACCTCGAGTACTGGCGCAACCCGACCGGTGTTGCCGTCGAATTCGATTCCCTCAGGTTTCTCTACGTCCCGGACCACATTGAGTCCCGCATGGTGGCGGACCTGGCGCAGCAGGTTTTCGCCTGGCAAAAGGACCATCGCGGCACGGACGAGCAGATCACGCGGGCGGTGATGGTGACCATGGGAGGCATGTTGCCCGGCGTTCTGCTGCACGATCACCTCGCCTGGCATCCCGACCCGGACATTCCGGCCGTTGAATTCGGCACGCTGGGCGTCAAGTACTACGCCGGCCCTGGCGTACCCCTGGAGCGTCCGATCATCGTGCAAAACATGACCATCAACGTGCGCAACCACGTGGTCGGCGTGGTGGAAGACCTGGTCGATCTGGGCGGCACGGCGCGCTTCGTCGCCGACTATCTGGCGATTCACGGCGCGCGCGCCAGCGTGCTCATCGCGCCCTGGCTCAAGACCCGTGACGTGCTGGACGCCATGCCGGTCATCAACTTCGGTTTCGTGCCGGCAGATACCTGGATCATCATGCCACGGGAGCGGGTGGAGACTCTCATCAAGCGCGTACCCCACTGGCGCAGCAGGGGCGCCGACCAGGCCGCCTGCGCCGACAACCTGCGCAGCATCGGCTACCCGGACTATCTCATTGAGCAGTACCTGCCGGCCGCCTTCGAAGCCTGAAGCGGGGCCTGCGCCGGCCCGGGCCGACTAGCGATGCAGGTAGGTGGGCCAGCCAAGATACTTGTTGAAGGCCTCGTCGATCGCGCCTGACACGCGCGACTGGTTGACGGTCACGTGGTGCTCGTAACCATTCTCGCAGATGTAGGCCAACAGGTCCTGAAAGCGCGGGACGCGCGCCACACCGTAGCCGCCGAAGGTGTGCACCGGATCGTTGGTGAATTCGCCTTCACCCGCATAGGCCACGATTCGCCCGTTGAAGTCATCGGTCGAGATGCGCAAATAGGTGAAGGGCGAGTCGCTGATGCGTCCGTAAATGGTGCCGTAGGTGTTTTCGGCGCCCACCGATCCGGCGATGATTTCCTGATAGTCCATCACCGGAATGTCGTCGGTGAAGACGTCTTTCGGCAAATTGGAGCAGTGAAAGACGACCGCCTTGTCCGGGTCCTCGCCGTAATTGTTGTTCCAGTCCACCAGGGCGCTGGGCTTGCCGGAGGCCAGTTGCAGCGCCAGCATGGCCAGCGCGCCGACGATATCGGTCTCGCAGGCGGAGGGGTTCAGGCTGTTGCTGCTCATGCTCATCAGCGTGCAGGGCACGACGCCGAAATACTCTTCCATCGAGGTCCAGCACTGAATGGCGGTGGCGTCCAGCTGGTTGTCCGCCATCCAGCCATCCAGCACGACGCCGAATTTGGCCATGCGCATGAGCGAAAGTTTGGGCACGCCTTCCGTGCGCGCGTAGGCCCGAATACCGTCCAGACGCGACTGCACGGCGCCGTCCGCATCCGCCAGGCCTTCCACCCGGCCGAAGACTTCGGAGAGGTCCAGCGTCTCCACGCTGATGCCCGCCTGGTCCAGCAGCTTCTCGCTGAATCGCACGGTCTTGAAGGCTTCCGGGCGCGCGCCCATCATGCCCAGGCGCGCTGTGCGCATGCCCCGCACCACGCGGCAAATGGCCGCAAACTGCTCCAGGTCCGCGCGAAAGGCCGCGCCGGCCGGGTCCATGGTGTGCTGGCTGGTCAGGCTGTAGGCAATGCCGTACTGGCGCAGGTTGTTGCAGGCGCTCATCTTGCCGCAAAAACTGTCGCGCCGGTCGGCGATGCCCATGCGCGTGGCATCGTCGGGAAAGGCATGGATCAGTACCGGGACGTCCAGGTTCGCCCAGCGCAGGGTGTTGGCGATGGCGCGCTCGTCGCCGAAATTGGGCAAGGTTACCAACACGCCGTCAATCTGGCCCTGGTGCTGACGAAAGACCTCGGCACAAAGCCGCGCCTCGGCCAGGGATTCGATGGCGCCGACGTTGGAGTCGCCGGCCGCCGGAATGACGGCGCGAATGCCGGCGGACTCAAGTACCTCCAGCACCTGCTCGCGGCCGCTTAGCGCAAGATGAGCGGGAAAGAATCCGCGATTGCCCACGATCACGCCCAGCGTCACCGGACGTTCGGTCAGGGTCGCCGCCGCCTGCGACATGGGAAGCGTTGCATTCATGATTCGCTCCTGTGCTCAGTCATAGGGTCATCTCGCCGATCAACGGGTCGGATTTCCCCCGTTTATTGCCGTCGCCCGAGTCGGCGTTTCGTGCCCTGCCTTCGAGCCCTGCAAGCGGGCCGCGCCCCGCCAGTCACGGGTGGCGACCCGCGTGCCCTGCTCCACGTGAGCTTCCAGCCGTTCCCGCGCCGCCGCAATGTCGTCCGCGTAGTTTGGCAGCCACTGCGCCTGGGCCACGAGCATCTCGTCCGTCAGTTGCCAGAT
>DAOUIB010000372.1:0-5603 GCA_034428275.1 Anaerolineae bacterium | reverse complement strand
CTCGTAGGCTTCGTCACCGACCTGCAGGGTGATGCGTTCCCCGACCTTGACCAGTTGGTCCTCCTCGGACAAGAGCAGCACGGGCTGACCGACGTCGTCGACGTCAAGGGGGCGGCCTGCGACGATGCGCGCGTTGCCATTCAGGTTGACGCCGGTGGTATCGCGCACGGTGATGTCCAGGGTGTAGTCGGGCAGGGCATCCAGTTCAGCGCCGAGTTCGGGAATGCGCCCAAGGTCACCCTCGCGGGTGGCGTTGCGCATCTCCCGGCGCAGCTGCCGCGCCCGCTCGATGACTTCTTCGCTGTCGGTTGGCTCGCCGTTGATGGCGATGACCTCGCCACTGTAATTCAGGATACGCGTCGTGGACCGGACTCCCTCCAGGCCATCCAGACGACTCTCTATAAGGGGGTTGACGATGGCCGACGGCAGGGGCGTGAAGATCATAACGTTGCCGCCCAGCGACTCGCTGAGCGTCGTCTGCAGGATCTGGCGCGTGCCGGCGCCGAAGAAAGCGATGCTGCTCAACGCGAACATCCCTGCGCTCAGCGCCAGCAAGGTGGTGGCCGTGCGCGTGCGGCCGGAGCGCAGGTTGCGCAGCGCCAGGCGCAGGTCGACGTTGCCGAAGGCCGGCATGCGCCCGACGACCCAAACCAGCAGCCAGAGCAGGCCGATGAGCAGACCCAGCAGCAGCAGGGTCAACGCCGTGCCGATGATGCCGGCCAGGGGGTTCGCCAGGATTTGCCCGGCGATGAGGCCCAGGGTCAACACGATCAGCAACAGGGCCAGCAGCGAATGCAGCAGACCCGTGCGCGGGATGACGGTCTCGTTGGGCCGCAGGATGATGCCGGGCCGCACGCGCAGGGCGGTCAGGACCGGCAGCACGCCGAAGACTGCGGATACGATCAGACCGATGACCATGCCGAAGAGCAGGGCCTCGGGTTGCAGGCTCCAGGTGAGCGGCTGCTGGATGAGCGCCTCGCCGTAGCGGTTGGCCAGAAGACTGAGAAAAAAGCCGAGGACCGCGCCGAGCAGACTGCCCGCCAGGCCCATCAGCAGGCCTTCCGTCAGGAAGAGCAGGGCGATGCGGCGGCCCTTCATGCCGAAGGTCTTGAGCGAGGCGATTTCCAGCGTGCGGCGGCGCACCATCACCAGCATGGTGTTGACGATGCCCACGCCGCCGATCAACATGGCGCCCAGGCCCATGACCACAATGAACTGGCCGGTCAGGTCCGCGATGAGACGGTTTTGCTCGCGCAACTCGGGGACCGTCGAGAAACGCAGACCATCGCCAGTCAGTCTGCGCAAGCCGGCCGTCATCTCATCCGCCTCTTCCCGGGTTGTCGGCGCCCGGTCCGGCGGCAGGGCGATGCTGATGCGGTTGGGGCTGCCTTCCAGCGCGAGCTTGTCGACGCTTTCGTAATTCAGATAGGCGAAGCCAAAGAAAGCCGCCAGGGGGTTGCGCAGGCTGGCCTCGTAATCGGTGGCGACGATGCCGCGCACGATGAATTCCTCTTCCGTGCCACTGACGCGCAGCAAATCACCCACCGCGATTTCCAGTTGGTCGGCCAGATTCCGGCTCACCACGACTTCGTCCCCGCCGGTCAGCAGGTCGGACAGGGGCGCGCCCGGCGGGTCCAGCGCCACGACCTCGTGCGAAACCGGCCAGACGTCGGAATCCACAAAGATGGTGGTGACAAATTGCGGTCTTCCACTGGCAACGCTGTCTGGCGAGGCGATCTGGATGGCATTGCTGGCCGTCCACGCGCTCCATTCGCCATTCCGCTCCCGCACCCAGCCGTCGATTCCGTTGAGCAGCTCCGCATCCAGTTGCGGTCTGTCGTCCTGGTCGTCGCCGCCGAAGCCAAAGGTCACGCCGAAACCTTCGCCGGGAACGCTGATGGTGATGTCGCCGTGGTTGGTGGCGCGCAGGTTGCCGGTCAGGGAATCGCCGATGGCGAGGCCGAGGCTGCGCAAGGCCACGATGGCGGCCACGCCGGCGGCGATTGAGAAAACGGCGAAGAGCGACCAGCGTCGGTTGCGCCAGAAGCTGCGCATCGCGTAGCGCAGATAAAACATGAAACCTCCTGTTCAGCGGGCCCGACAGCGTCGAAAAGCGAGTCGGGAAGGACTATTCGTAACGCAGCACCTCTGCCACCGGCATGCGCAGCGCATGGCGCGCGCCGGCCAGCGTCGCCAGCCAGGCGATCGACAGGACGACGAGCAACAAACCTGCCAGCACCGGCCATGCCTCCGCCGGCAGCGGCATCGCCTTCCCTGTGCCGAGCCCGGTGATCAGCCCCTGGGCGGCGACGCCGAGGGCAAGGCCTGACAGCGCGCCGAGCAGACCCAGCAGGGTGTTTTCCAGCAGCAGGACCCGCAGGACCTGGCCGCGTCGCAAGCCCAGGGCCCGCAAGATGCCGGTCTGGCGCTGTCGCTCCAGCGTGGCGAGTACGACGCTGTTGGCCATCATCACACCGGCGGCGATGAGGGTCAGACCGCCCACTGCTGCGGGCAGGGCGCCGAGTTGCCCTGAAAGATTTACGACGAGTTGGTCGAGAAGGTTCACGTCCAGGGCCAGCAGCAGGGGCACGGCGCCCAGTCGGGCCAGCACGCCGTCCAGTTTGTCCGCGGTGACGTCCAGAATGTGAAAGCGGGCCAGACTGTCGCCGGGGTCCAGTATGTCAGGTGGCAGGAAGGCGGCGGCGACCCCGGGGAACAGGGCGTTGCTGGCGCTGTCAACGATGCCGACGACCACGACCCTTTGCAGCGAGTCATTGATGCGCAGCGAAAGAATCGCGCCTGGCGCAATGTCCCGCCCCTGAAGGGCGTCCGGCCGCAGGGCGGCTTCCAGCGCCGAGCCGCGGGCGAGGACCAGCAGCGGCGAACCGGCGTCGTTGGTCGTCAGGTCGCGCCCGGCGACGAGCTCGCCGCTACGCAGGCCGGTCTTCTCTGTTTCTCGCACGATGAGCGGCAGGACCGCGTTGTTGGCGACGGGGATACCATCGATGGCCTCAAGTTGCGCCAGCCAGAGGTCGGTCTGCGTGGTGTGGCGCAGGTCCTGCTGAAGATCTGGCAGCAGGTTGCGCAGGACCAGGCCGGGAGCCTGTGGAAACAGGGGCAGCACCAGCACGTTGCCGCCCAGCGATTCGGCAAAGCGAAACTGGAGCACCTGGCGAACGCCGATGGCCGGGAAGCTGACCAGACTCAGCGTGAACACACCGGTCGCCAGGGCCAGCAGGGTGATGGCGCTGCGCAACCTGCGCGCGCCCAGATTGGCGAGAGCAAGGCGAAACTCCGAAGCGCCGGAGACGGGCGACATACCTAGCAGCCAGACCAGAAGCCAGAGGCCCGCCGTCAGGATGGCCAGCAGGAAGATGACAACGGCGACGATCAGGATGCCGCTGAGGTTGGCGTCGGGCGTGATGGCGGGCAGGCCACGGTCGACCAGGGGACGGACGATGGTCCCCGTGAAATATCCGGCGACCAGCAGGACCAGTGTGAGCGCCAGCGCGCTTTCCGCCAGGCCGGGGCGCGGCAGGCGACCCTGCGCCGGGCGCAGGAGGATGGCCGGGCGCACGCGCGTCGCGATACTCACGGGCAGAATGCCGAAGACCAGGGTCACGGCCAGCCCCAGGGCCAGGCCGAATAGCAGCGCTTCCGGGTAGAGGCGCCAGGCGACGGGCCGCTGCACCAGGGTTTCGCTCAGGCGGTTGATGGCCCGGCTGAGCGCGAGTCCGGCCAGCATGCCCGCGAGCGACCCCGCCAGGCCCAGCAGCAGGGCTTCCGCGCCGTGGACGGCGGCGACCTGGCGGCGCTGCATGCCCAGCGCTTTCAGGGTGGCGATCACCTGCAGACGGCGACCGGTGAGCACCAGCATGGTGTTGACGATGCCGGCGCCGCCGACGAGCAGGGCGGCCAGACCCGTCAGGACCACCAGGCGTTCGATGAATTCCGTCAGGTCCCTGTTGCGAATCAGCAAGTCCGGCGTCGTCGTCATCGAGTGGATGCCGGCATCAAGGGCCCACAGCTCCAGCCCAAGTTGCCGGATCAGGTCCCCGCTGCTGCCAGGCGGCAGATAAATGCTGACCTGGTTGGGCGCCGGGTTCAACTGCATCTGCAGCGTCTGGTCGCGATGAAACCAGGCGAAGCCAAATAACGAAGAGGTCAGGTCCCGGATGTTGGCTTCGCCGTGATCGGGAACGATGCCGGTCACGGTGTAGGGCAAATCGGTGCCGCTGACGCGGACCTGGTCTCCTGCCTGCAAGTCCAGGGCATCCGCCAGTCTGCGGCTGAGCACAAGCTCTGCGGCGCCGGTCAGGAGCCGGTCGGGGGTCGCGCCTGGCGGGATTTCCGCGAAGATCTGGCGCTGGCTGCTGTAGCTGGAAGGATCGATGAAAAAGCTGCTGATGATGCCTGGCGCGCGGGCGGTCGGGTCGTCGTGGCGGGCCAGCTGCACGTTGTGATAGACGCTGTAGGCGGCCATGAGGCCGTCATAGCCGGCGACGACTTCTTCCAGGCGTAGAAGATCTGCCTCGTCAAAGACGCTGCGTTCCCATGCGCCCTCGTTGACTGTCAGCGCGAAAGGGCCGCTGACGACGCTGCGGATGTTGATGTCGCCGCGGTTGACCTCGCGCAAATTGAGCAACAGGGCATCGTTGATGGTCAGGCCGAGGCTGCGCAAGGCAACCATGGCCGCCACGCCCGCGGCCACGCCGAGGATGGCGAAGCTCGTCCAGCGGACGTTTCCGAGCAGGTTCTGCCAGGCGAGTCGCAGGCAGAGGGGTATGCGATTCATCCGGCTCCGGCACGCTAAACTGAGACGACCTCTACTATACAACAGCCCTGGCGCCGGGCACCCTGCAGCAGACGCTTGAAAATGCCTCAATCACAGTATAATTGCGGCAGTTGCTGACACGGGCACGAAGGACACAGGACATGCTTTCGCGACAGGATATCGACTTTTATCAGGAGAACGGCTTTCTGCGCATTCCCGGTCTGTTCACGGCGGAAGAGACCGACGAACTGGCCGACGAACTGGACCGCCTGGTGCAGGACTGGTCATTCACCAGCCCGGGCTGGAGCGGGCCCTGGCGCCAGGCCTACATGAATCCCGAAGTTGAGAAGCAATCGAAGCTCACGGCGATGCATGACCTGCATCTCTACTCCGCAGCCTGGATGAAGGCGGTCACCAATCCGAAGCTGGCTGCCGCGCTGGCGGCCCTGATTGGCCCCAACGTTGAGTTGCACCACACCACCATGCACATCAAGCCGCCGCAGACCGGTCACCCCTTCCCGATGCACCAGGACCATCCCTTCTACGCCCACGAAAACGGCCGGTTCATCGACGTGCTGGTGCACCTGGATGACACCAGCCACGAGAACGGCGAGATTCGCTTCCTGAAGGGGTCGCACAAGAACGGCGCGCTTGAGCACATCACCATGACCGAGGACGGCCCCTGCACGCCGCACCTTCCCACCGATGACTGGCGTCTGGAGGACACTGTGCCGGTGCCGGCCAAACGCGGCGACGTCGTGCTCTTCTGCTACCACACCGTGCACGGCTCTTACATCAACAGTACGCGCAAGCCGCGGCGCATGGTGCG
>DAOUIB010000371.1:0-5944 GCA_034428275.1 Anaerolineae bacterium | reverse complement strand
GTACTGTTCCGCGCTGATGTCGCGCGCGCTCTGGCGCCAGAGCGCCGTCTGGCGGTTGGTCGCCTCCTCGTCATCGCCGACGACGATCGGGAAGGCGATGTAGTCCGAGTGGCGGCGTATCACGTCCTTCAGGCGGAAGGGCTTGAGGAACTCTGTGGCGTCGTCCCGCAGCGTGATGATGACGTCCGTGCCGCGCCGTTCGCGTTCCGCCTCCCCGATCGTCCAGGTCTCGTCGCCGCCCGATTCCCAGGCCCAGGCGCGCTCGTCCTGCCGATGGGAGCGCGAGACGACGCGCACGCGCTGCGCCACCATAAAGACCGAGTAGAAGCCGACGCCGAACTGACCGATGACGTCCTGCGCCGCCCCCTTGCCCTCCTGCATGGCGGCGACGAAGGCCTTCGCGCCGCTGTGGGCGATCACGCCGAGGTTCTGCTCCATGTCCGCCCGCGTCATACCGATGCCGTTGTCGCTGACGGTCAGGGTGCCGGCCTCCTCATCCATGGCGAGGCGGATTTCAGGTTCGACGTCGGCGTCGAGCATGTCGTGCTGCGTCAGCTGCTCGAATTGCGCCCGGTTCAGGGCGTCGGAGGCGTTGGAGAGCAGTTCGCGCAGGAAGATCTCGCGCTCCGTGTAGAGCGAATGCACGAGGATATCCAGCAGTTGACGGATCTCCGCCTGAAAGGCGCGCGTTTCAGCCATCCGGGTGACTCCTGTTTTAGTCTTCGCCAGGGTGTTTTTGTACCACAGATCGACGCTCCTGTGACCTGGCAGTCGCCCGCCCAGGGGGGACGCCGTATCGTGTACAATGCGGGCAGTAACCGTCACGCAGGGGGCAGCCATGGCAGCAGCGCAGAGCGCGCGGGCGCAACGTCTGCGCGACGCCGGTTATCGCCTGACGCAGCCGCGTCTGGCGGTGCTGGAGGCGCTGGAGCGCTCCCGCGGCCACGTCACCTCCGCCGAGTTGCTGGAGATGACGCCCGAGGTCGGCCGCGCCAGCGTCTTCCGCGCCCTGGACCTCTTCACGCGCCTCGCCATCATTCGCCCCGCCTGGCTCCACGACAGCACCACGCCCAGCTACCTGCTGCTGCCGGACGGCCACCATCATCACATTCTCTGCACCCATTGCGACCGCATCATCGAGTTCGACGACTGCCACCTTGAGCCGCTGCAGCAGGAACTGGAATCGCGTTTCGGCATGCAGTTGCGCGGCCACTTGCTGGAATTCTACGGCCACTGCCCCGACTGCGCCGGGGCGACGGAGGGCTGAGGGCGCGCATGCACGTCGCCCTTAACGGCTGGTTCTGGGGTGCCCCCCACAGCGGCAGCGGCCAGTATCTGCGCCAGTTGTTGCGCGCCCTGACGCAATTGCCCGCGCCGCCCCGACTGACCCTGGTGCTGCCCCCCGGCGTTCCCGCCGGCGCGGACCTGCCGGCCGGCGTCGCCACGCTGCACTCCCCCGGTCGCGGCGGCCGTCTGGGCAAGCTGCTCTTCGAGCAACAGGGCTTCCCGCGCGCCGTCGCGGCGAGCCGCGCCGATATCGCCCACGTGCCCTACCACGGCGCCCCCCTGCGCTCACCGGCGCCCCTCGTCACCTCCGTGCTGGACGTCGTGGCGCTGGTCATTCCGGACTACGCGCGACGCCTGCCGGCGCGGCTCTATACCGCGCTCGTCAGCGCCGGCGCCCGCGGCTCCTCGCAGGTCATCACGCTCTCGCACGCCTCCAAAATCGACATCGAAGAACATCTCGGACTTCCCGCGGAGCGCATCACCGTGACCTGGCTGGCGCCCGACGCCAGCTGTCACCCACGCCTGGGCGCCGAGGGCGACGAGGCCCTGCGCGCCCGCTACAAGCTGCCGGAGCGTTACGTCTTCGCCATCGGCGGCTTCGACCTGCGCAAACAGTTCAAACAGCTGCTGCTGGCCTGGTCCTGGGTCGCGCAGGCCGAGGGCGCCGACTGCAGCCTGGTCATCGCCGGCCGCGAGCCCCTGTGGCGCGCGCCACTCTTCCCGGACCTGCGCGCCTACGCCCGCGAGCTGGGCATCAGCGACCACATCCTGTGGCTCGGCGAGGTTGCCGAGCAGGACAAGCCGGCCCTCTACCGCATGGCCCGCGTCTTCGCCTTTCCCAGCCGCTACGAGGGCTTCGGTCTACCGGTGCTCGAGGCCATGGCCTGCGGCACGCCCGTCGTCGCCAACGAGATTTCCTGTCTGCCCGAACTGGTGGAAGACGGGGCCTTCCTCGTCGAGCCGGGCAACGCCCGCGCCATGGCCGGCGCCATCATCGCCCTGCTCAACCAGGAGCCCCTGCGTCAGGCGCAGCGCAACGCCGGTCTCGCGCGCGCCACCCACTTCAACTGGCGCCGCACCGCGCAGCAGACGCTCGCCGTCTACCAGCGGACGCTGGCCGCCCCTTAAAGGCTGTGCGACTCGCCGGGCTGCAGCACGAGCGGCTCGGCGTCCGTCTCCCGGCGCACCCGTTCGGCCCAGGCGTCCACGTCGACGGCCACGAGGTCAAAGGTGTTGTAGTGCATCGGCACCGCCAGACGCGGCTTCAGCAACTGCAACGCCGTCACGGCGTCGTCCGGCCCCATGGTGAAGTTGTCGCCGATGGGCAGAAAGGCCACGTCCAGGCCGCCCGCGCCGATCAGCTGCATGTCGGAAAACAGCGCCGTGTCGCCCGCGACGTAGAGCCGTTGGCCGCCCGTCGTCGTGAAGACGAAGCCATTCGGATTGCCGCCATAACTGCCATCCGGGAAGGACGAACTGTGAAAGGCGATGGTCTGGCGCGCGTGCACGAAGCCGAAGTCGCGGCCGCCGCCCGAATTCAGCGGATGCGCATTGTGCCCCTTCGACGCGGACCGATCGGCGATTTCCACGTTCGCCACCACCGTCGCTCCCGTCCGTTCCGCGATCCCGTCCAGGTCCGCGACGTGGTCGCTGTGCGCGTGGGTTACGAAGATCAGTTCCGGGTTGAGACTGTCCGGGTCTACCTCCGTCGCCGGATTGTCCGCGATGAAGGGGTCCACCAGGGTCTCATGCCCGTCGAAGTGAAACACGAAGGTGCCGTGACCGATCCAGGTGAAGGAAACGCCCATGAAATTGCCTCCCTTTCTGCAAGCAGTGTTGTCGATGGCCCTGTCGCCGACCGCCCTGTGTGTCGGCCTGTTCAAAAGCCAATCGGTGAGTGCTCATTGTATTTAAAGATAATCGTAACAGCAGGGCCTGTCGAAGATGTGGATAACGTCAGTGAGATGTAGCGGCGTTGGACAATATATCGCAGGTTTTGGCCTGAAATCGCAGATTATTCCCAAATATCCCTGTTTATCCCCGCCGATATCGCAAGGCACCGCGAAGGGGCTGTGCAAAACCGGCTGTGCACAAGGGCGACGACTATGCACACTGTGTATAAATGCCGCCTGAACTGTGCACAGGCGCGCAATAATACACAGCGATAGAAGCGACTTGTGAACAGGTACAGGCACCTTTTTGGCAGGTTATCGACAGGTTGTGCACAACCTGGTTGCGAAAAGCGGGGAAATATCTGCGAAAAGTTGGGATAAGGCGGGCGGAGCGCATGCTATACTGCCGGGCCGATTCCCCCTTGTGGCGAGGCGTGGATCCCTGACATGTCGCTGCTGAGCGCCGCCGGGCTGGCCTGTTCCTTCGCGGCGGACGAAATCTTTGTGGACGTCAACGTGGAGGTCGCCCGCGGGGCGCGCATCGCGCTGGTGGGGCCCAATGGCGCGGGCAAGACGACCCTGTTGCGCGTGCTCTACGGGCAGGAGGCGGCCGAGGCGGGCAGCGTCCGCGTGGCGGGCGGGACGCGGATTGGGTATCTGCCGCAGCGGCCGGAGCTGGCGGGTGCGCACAGTCTCGAGACGGAGGCGCGGCGCGGCTTTCGCGAACTGGAAGGGCAGGCGGCGCGACTGGCCGCGCTGGAAGCGGCCATGGAGGACCCGCAGCGGCGCAAGGCGGCGTTGGCGCAGTACGGACCCTTGCAGGAAGGCTTCGAGCGGGCGGGCGGCTATACCCGTGAGAGCCGCCTGCGGATGGTCTTGCGCGGCGTGGGTTTCGCGGAGAGGGATTTTGCGCGTCCGTTGACGCAGCTTTCCGGCGGAGAGAAAACGCGCGCGAATCTGGCGCGATTGCTCCTGCAGGCGCCGGACCTGCTGCTGCTGGACGAACCCACCAACCACCTGGACATTGAGGCGATCGCCTGGCTGGAAAACTGGCTGCGTTCCTTCGCCGGCGCCGTGTTGCTGGTCAGCCACGACCGCTGGTTCATGGACGAGTTCGCGCAACAGATCTGGGAACTCGAGGCGGGCCGCCTGAGCGTTTACCGCGGAAACTACCGCCACTACGCCCGCCAGCGCGAGGAGCGGCGGCAGCGACTTTGGCTGGAATACGAGGCGCAGCAGGAACGCATTGCGAAGGATGAGGCCTTCATTCGCAAACACATGGGCAGCCGTCTGACGGTCCAGGCCAGGGGTCGGCAGAAACGCCTGGCGACCCTGGACAAGCGCGGTCTGCGGCGGGAGCGGCCGCCTGGCGAACGCCGGCGGATGGCTCTGAACATGGGGGAGACGCAGCGCAGCGGCGATGAGGTGCTGATCACGCGCGACCTGGTGCTGGGCTATCCGGATGATGGGCTGCCGCTGCTGCGCGTGCCGGATATCACCCTGCGGCGCGGCGCGGTGGCGGCGCTGGTCGGGCCCAACGGCGTGGGCAAGAGCGCCTTTCTCAAGACCATCACCGGTCAACTGGCGCCGCTGGCGGGCAGCGTGCGCCTGGGCGCCGCGGTGCAGCCCGGCTACTTCGCCCAGGCGCATGAGAACCTGCGCGGGGAGCGGTCCATCCTCGACGAGATTCTGGAGCGCCGTCCGCTGAAGGTCAGTGAAGCGCGCGACCTGCTGGGCCGCTATCTGTTCAGCGGGGACGACGTCTTTCGGCCGGTCCATACGCTGAGCGGTGGCGAGCGGGGCCGGCTGGCGCTGGCGCTGCTGGCGCTGGCGGGCGCCAATCTGCTGCTGCTGGACGAGCCGAGCAACCATCTCGACATCGACAGTCAGGACGTGCTGCAGCAGGTGCTGGAGCAGTTCGGCGGGACGGTGCTGCTGGTGAGCCACGACCGTTGGCTGATCGATGCGCTGGCGACGCAATTGTGGATCGCGTCAGCGGGCGAGATAACGCTCCATGACGGCAGCTGGAGGGAGTACCGGCGGACGCAGGAGGCGAGCGCCAGTGTGCCGGAGAACGGGGGCGCGCCGCCGCCGCGCCGCCGCAGGGAGCGACCAGGCGGAAAGAAAAGAGAAGCGCGCGCGCTGGAACTGGAAGCGCGCATTGATGATCTGGAGCAGCGCCAGTCCCGGCTGACGGCGGCGATCGAGGAGGCGGGCCGCGACGGTCAGACCGAACGGGTGGCGGAGCTGGGGGCGCTGTGGGCGGAGGCTGAGGCGGCGCTGGAAACCGCGCTGACGGAATGGAGTGCGTTGGCCGACTGACGGCCCGTCAATCCACTCCGTCCGCGCCTCGGGGTGACGACGGGGAGGGGTTATTCGACGGGCAGACTGCCGAACTTGCCGTCCCAGTCGCTTTTACTGACGAATTTGGTGAGGTTGCGGCCATCTTCGGTTTTGGCGCGGATGGCGTAACGCACCTGGCCGTTGCGGCCTTCGTAACTGGTGCGCGTGATGCCGCTTTCATCGATTTCAACGCTGCTGCGGTTCTTCACGTCATAGAAATTCTCGGCCATGTAACATGCCCTCTTCCATGGTAGCGGCGGGCGCAAGCTCACCCGCCGTCGCGAACGCGCCGTCGTTATACATGAAAAGCGCGCGCGGCGCAATTCAGGAATCGGCAGGCGTGGGAGAAAGCAGGCTGGAGACAGAGA
Source organism: Anaerolineae bacterium (assembly GCA_034428275.1). Classification (GTDB taxonomy): domain Bacteria; phylum Chloroflexota; class Anaerolineae; order Aggregatilineales; family Phototrophicaceae; genus JAGWBD01. The sequence continues at coordinate 54 of DAOUIB010000371.1, read as the reverse complement.
GACAGGGCTTGCGTAGTTGCATAACGAACAACAACAAGACTGCTTGACAGGTGC
>DAOUIB010000370.1:0-1980 GCA_034428275.1 Anaerolineae bacterium | reverse complement strand
CAATCGAAATCTATTCGGACAGGCGGGCGCGTAGCGATGATCTCTCTCTGAGCGGCGCGGCAGACTCCTGGCTTGCCCCCACCCTGCTCGACATTAGACGCTGGTCCGGACGACGGCGCCTGGACGTCGTGAATCTGCAATTCCAGACAGCGGCCTTCGGCATGTCACCCTGGGTACACTTCCTGCCGCAAGCCCTGCATTCCACGCCGCTGGTCACCACCTTTCACGACCTGCGGGTCCCCTGGCTCTTTCCCAAAGCCGGCCGCTTGCGTCAGGCCACCGTCGCCTGGCTGGCCCGCCACTCGGCCGCAGCGATCTTTACCAATCGGGAGGACTACGATCGCCTGCGCGACAGGACACGACAATGCGAACTCATCCCGATTGGCAGCAACATCCTGGCCTGCCGGCCTGCGGAATTCAGCGTGATTGGCTGGCGCCGGCGGGCCGGCGTCAGGGACGGAGAGACCCTGCTGTGCTGGTTTGGCCTTGTGAATCACAGCAAGGGGCTGGAATCCCTGTTGCGAGCGCTAGCCCGCCTGAGGGACAGTGGTACACCTCTGCGTCTGGTTTTGGTCGGTGGCGGGGCCGGCGACAGCGACCCCGAAAACATCGCATTTGGCAAAGGGCTGGATGAACTGGTGCGAAGGTTGCAACTGGATGACCTTCTGCTTCGCACCGGGTTTTTGTCCAGCGAGGAAGTCGCCGCCTGGCTGTGGTCATGCGATCTGGTTGTGTTGCCCTTTGCGGACGGCGCCTCCTTTCGACGGGGCAGCCTCATGGCCGCCATACACCACGGTTGTGCTATTTTGACGACCCAACCCAAGGTGGATATCCCGGAATTCGTGCACGGTCAAAATATGTGGCTGTTCCCGGCGGGCGACGACCCGGCCCTGGGAAGGGCGCTGACAAAGCTGGCAGAGTCGCCTGCGCAGCGCGACGCCTTGCGCTGCGGCGCCACGCGTCTTGCGGCAACCTTTGACTGGAATGAAATCGCCGGCGCCACGCTCGGCCTGTTCAGGAATGTCGTGGAGCAAGGATCTTGACCGGCCGCATCGGTCGCAAGGACCTTTTGGCCATCGGCACCCTGCTGTTGCTGTGGCTGGTGTTCTTCTGGCGGCTCTTCACTCCGGTCGATGCGGACAAGGCTTCACTGCGCAGGGGGGACTTTTCCGATCAATTCGTCGCCTTTGGAGCGTACCAATACCAGCGCCTGAGTCAGGGCGAGATTCCGCTCTGGAATCCCTGGAACAACGGCGGCATGCCGTTTCTGGCAGATCCCCAGACCGCCGCCCTGTACCCACCCCGCCTGATGACCATCGCCCTTGGCAGCCTGACCGATGGCTGGAGTTATTTTCTGCTCGAACTGGAAGCGGCCGCCCACGTGCTGGCCTTCTCGTTGATGATGTACCTGCTGCTGAGGCGCATGACGCGCCATCTTTCCGGCAGCGTGCCTGGCGCACTTCTGGCGGCCATTATCTCCGGCTATGGAGGCTGGACGACCGGCTACCCTCCCCTGCAGCTGGCAATTCTGGAGTCCGCCATCTGGCTGCCACTGGTCATCCTGGGCATATTCGAAGCCACTGAAACCAGGCCCCTGCGCTGGCGCTGGTTGATGGTCAGCGGCCTCGCCGCGGGTTTGTCCTGGCTCGCCGGTCACTCCCAGACGAGCTGGCAACTCAGCACTCTGCTGGTCGCCTGGGTCGCCTGGCGCAGTTGGGAAAAAGGTCTGCGCTGGCATCATTTCCTGCGCATGCTGGCATTCTGCGCCCTGCTGGCAGCGGGTCTGGCTGCGGTCCAGCTCTTGCCAGGAATCGAGTATCTGCTGCGCACCGGACGCACACAGCTTGGATTTGATGCAAAGGGCGGCGGCTTTCCGCTGCGGGACCTGTTTCAGTTCCTGTTCCCGGCGCAATTCAGCCTGTTTTCCCCACTCTACATTGGCATTGCGGGGATCGCCCTGGTGCTGGTCGCCGTGCAGCA
>DAOUIB010000369.1:0-5408 GCA_034428275.1 Anaerolineae bacterium | reverse complement strand
CCTCAAGGACAACGTGCTGCGCGTGGAAGCCGGCCTGTTGAGCGCGGATGACGACCTGCTAAGCCACTTTTCCCTCGCCCTGCACGTCATTGACCCGCGTACGGGAGAGCGCGTCGCCCAGGAAGACGTCGGCGTCGGCCCTGGCACCTTCGTCGCCCTCGGCAGCGACATCGACCTCAGCGCCCTGGCGCCGGGCGACTATGAACTGCACGTCGCGCTTTACGACTGGCAGACCGGCGAGCGACTGACCGCCCGCGACCTCCAGTCCGGCGACGTCGGCGACATGCACGTCCTGCATCGTTTCCGCGTCGAATAACAGTGTTGAGGTCATCGCTATCCGCCACGCAGGTTAAAATGGTTTTGTTTTCAGACGGGAAAGACACGTGACCTTGTACCCGGTCGCTTCACCTGCCGGCTTACCCTTCTGGTGGCGGGCCATCCTTCCGCTATTGCTGGCTGCCCTGTTTGCCTCCATGCATCTGGACGCATTGGCTTTCAATCGCGATGAGCCGGAATCCCTGGTCCCGGCGGGCATCTACGCCTCTTCGCCAGCCACACCTGGGGAAGTCTGGAGATACGGTGAGGAAAATGACCAGCCACAAGCCAGGGGCTGGCCCTTGCTGCTGTTCGCCTGGGGCAAACTCGTTGGCTGGAGCGAACCCGCGGTTCGTTCACTGTCCTTCCTTACCGGTCTGCTGACGATCGCGTGGCTTTATCGCACGGGCCATGACCTGTTTGCGCCCCGGGCCGGGCTGTTCGCGTCCATCCTGGCGTGTGCATCCCTGTTCCTTCTCAGCTACATGCTGATCGCCCGCGCCTTCACCCTGGTCGCGCTCCTCACTACTTTGGTCCTCTGGAGTTACTGGCGACTGTTGATTGCCAGACGCCAGTCCGGCCCCGCCATCCCGGCTGTCCTGTTTGCTGGATGCGTGGGCCTGCTGTATGCCCATTTCTTCACAGCCTTGATTCTTCCAGCGCTGGCCCTGTTTCACCTGCTCTTTGCGCCGCGTGGCAAGCGCTGGTGGCAGGTGATCGCGGCAATGGCGGCGGCCGCCGCCCTGGCCCTGGCACAGGTTCCCGCTTTCCTGCAAGGCCTGTCCCTTTCGGCCAGCAATCAGACTTTGAGCCAGGCAGCGCTTGATGCCGCCGAAATCCCGCACTATTTCCTCTATTTCATGAGTAATTTTTCGCTCCGGTTGCCCGACCCGGCGGGCGCTGCCCTGCTGCTGCTTTTGCTCCTCGCCCTGCTTCGGGCTACCTGGCGCAGAAGTCGGGACAGCCGCCGCGTCGACGCCGGCTGGCTGCTGACATTCCTGGCCGGCTCGACTTTTCTGCTCATGGTCGCCGCCAACGAAGTCATCGAGGTGATCACGAGTAGCCGCATACGTTACATGATTTCGCTGCTTCCTGTACTCGCCCTGCTGGCAGGGGAAGCCCTGCGTTTAATCCGGGTGAAATCCCGCCTCGCTGTTGCCGGATTCCTGGCGTTCTGGCTGCTTTTGGGCCCTGCCCTGCTGAACTCCGGCCCGTTGCTTTATATCGACCGCTATCATTCCACCTTCCATCTGGTCCAGCGCTGGTTGCAGGAACGCGCTGGCGCCGGCGATCTGGTCGTCCTCGACAGTTCCCTGATGAAGCGGGGTGAGGTTCTTTATCTGCTCCCGCGCTACGTCCTGCTGTCGGACCAACCCTGGCAAACCGTCTTCCTGGACCGCCGCGACCCACTGCAATGGGTGGCGCCAGGCGTTTCAACCTTCACCAACCTCTGGGTCGTTCATCAGCAGGACGACCCGGATGTCGACTCCGCAGCGTTCATGGCGCCGGACTATATGCTCTGTCAGCGGGTAGAGGATCTTGCGGGATTCACCTTGCAACGGTTCACCGGAACGGCTGCCGGTTGCGCCGACGCCTGAACGCTCTGTGGCATTGGCTACATCATCCATCAGGCCAATCCACTGCCTTTTCCATTTTAGGCCCCTTTTGGCGAAACCGTCGAATGTCACGGTCACTTCGCGCCCGCCTCGCAAACGGCCGAAAACGAACTACAGGCCGCGCTCCAGGACCGGCGGATCGACGAAAACCTTGAGGCCCGCGATCCGGCAAGCGACGTCGTCAGCGACATCCCCGTCCTGCATCGCTTCCGCGCCGGTTGAGCAATTGACCTGCAAATGATAGATTTCACCAGGAACCGCAGCAGACCCTGGAGCAACGCCAGAACTTGCCTCAATCCGACCTGACCCGGCCTGCGACAACTCCAACCTGGTTGTGGGCGCTCCTTCCCATGCTGCTGGCTGCAGCCCTGGTCGTGCCCATTCTGGGCAAAGACATCATGGACGTCGACGAAGCCACGACCATGATCAACGCCTGCTGGCGTCACCTCGGCCCCTGTACGCCTGCGGAAGCCGTTGAGAGACGGGCATGGCCACTTTACGGTTGGGGGCTCACCATTTTTTATTCCCTCTGGGGGCAGCTGGTCGGCTGGAGTGAATTTGCCCTGCGCGCGCTGATCTGGTCGTCCGGCCTGCTGACCATCGCCTGGCTGTATCGCCTCGGCCGAGACCTTTATTCGCCGAAAATCGCCTTCTTTGCTGCCTTGCTTTTGTCGACCTCCGTCCTCTTTCTCGTCTACATGAACAATATCCGTGCCTATGGGCCGGCCTTGCTCTGCACGACCATGGTCCTTTGGGGTTACTGGCGCGTCGCCCTGGACCGCAATCCGGCCGGCAGAGGGGCCCAATGGGTGCTCCTGGCCGGCGTGGCCGGCCTGCTCTACACCGTCGCTTTTGCCTACCTGCTGTTGCCCGCGCTGGGGCTGTTCCATCTGTTCTTCGTGCGCCGCGACAGGCGCTGGTGGCAGACACTGGTGGCGCCGGCCCTGGCGCTGCTGCTCGCCCTGCCGCAGCTTCCTGAATTCGCCATGATGCTGCAGCGCGCCAGCAACCCCGTGCGGGACTCATATTTTCCAGGTACGCTGCACGCTCCGGAGGCCCTGTCTCTTCTGTTGCGCCATCTGAGCAACGACCTGATCAACCCGCATCATCCTGCCGCGGCCCTGCTGTTCCTTGTGCTGCCCCTGTTGCCGGCAACTGCCCAACTGAGAAAGCGGCGGAGCATTCAATGGACGGACGCAACGCCCTGGCTGGTCATGACCACCCTCCTGCTTCTGGTTTTCCACCTGGCCCTGAATGAATGGGGTCGCCTCCTGCATCCGACCACGGTTCGATACCTGTCAACCCTGTGGCCGCCGGCCATGCTGCTCATCGCTGTGGCCCTGTTGCACCCCACCCGGGCCGCGCTCAGGAAAGCGCTGGGAACCCTGTGCATTCTTGCAGTCGCCGTCTTCGGCGCATTCGAATTCGCGCGGGAAGGCCCGCTCATCCAGGCTACCTGGTACTGGCGCAAGGTCTTTCCCACGGCAGACATGAACCGTATTGCGCAAGACCTGGGCGAGTCACCCGAAAACCTGCTGGTCGTGCAGGAATGGTTCTTCGGCGCGTCGCGGCAAAGGGATATCTACACCGGCGACCTCGTCTCCGACACCCTGTCGCTGGCGCCGGAGACCACTTCCGCCGACATTCTTGAACAGTCCCGCGGCAACCATGAGCTGACCTTCCTGCTGCGCAGTTCAAGGGAGGACTCCCTGCGCCTGCAGGACCACGTGGATTTCCTGCTGCAGCGGCACTGGCTGCCGCACGACGTCTGGCGGGCCAACGACGTGACATTCATGCGCTTCGTCACACCCTTCTCAACCCTGCTGATCGAGCCGCATGCGCTGGAATTCGACAGGGGCATTCGCATTACCGGATCGGGAATCCTCCCCGAGCAGGACAAGCTGCGTTTCATCACCCACATTCGCAGTGACGATGCCTCCCTGCCGGCCAGTTATTCCCTGGCGGTGCACGTCATCGACTCCGGCAGCGCCGAGCGCGTCGCCCAGGCCGACAGCGGCGTGGGTGAAGGTACCTACGTCAGGAAAATCACGGACATCGACCTCGGCGCCCTGCCTCCAGGCGACTATGAACTGCAGGTCGGGCTCTACAACTGGCAGACCGGCGAGCCTCTGATGGCCCGCGATCCAGAGACCGGCGTCGTCAGCGACGTGCACGTCCTCCGTCGCTTTCGGAAGAGTTGAGCCATGCCAGGCCAGGAAAGTCCACAGGGCTGCAGGACACCGTCAGAGACTCCTGAAGTCAAACAGCGTATGCCCCGGCCAGACGGATCAGGCCCTGTTGCCGCGCCTGTCTGGCTCCTGGCCCTGTTGCCCATGCTGCTGGCATTCGCTCTGGTTGTTCCCCGCCTGAACACGGATGCATACAATGGCGACGAATCCCATACTTTGGCATCAGCAGGAATTGGTCAGGACGAACCACGTTACCTGACCGAGGTCTGGAACAATACGGCGCCGAGGGTAGCCCCTGGCTGGGCAATGCTGATTTCAGTATGGGCGCGGATCGCGGGCTGGAGTGAATTTGCCGTCAGGATTCTGGCAACCTTCGCGGGATTGCTCACCATTGCCCTTGTCTTCCGTAGCGGAAGCGATTTTTTCTCGGCGATCGCCGGATTCCTTGCTGCTTCGCTGCTCGGCACGTCTGTATTTTTTCTCGCCTACATGCTGCGAGCAGGTACCTACGCCGGCGTCGCTCTTTTTGCCACACTCGCTGTCTGGAGCTACTGGAAGACTACCCATTCATCCCGAACTCTGAGTTTCCTGGGGCATGGCGGGCTGCTTTTGGGCAGTATTGGCCTAATGTTTTCACACTACATTGCTTCCCTGATCCTCATCCCGCTTGGGGTCGCGCATCTCTTTTCCGTCCCAAAGGGCAGGTCCTGGTGGAACACCACCGTCGTTTTTGCACTGGCGGCCCTGGCGGGAGTGATTCAGCTTCCACTCCTTACGAAAGGGCTCGAATTCACCGCAAATGAAGACCTGGGGTCGCGTGTCCTTTCGGCGCCCGCCCTGCTGTACGAGTTGACGGGGGGACTCAGCAACGGAGTCCTTGCTGTTTCCACACCCGCGCAAAAGGCGTTTGCCACCGGGCTGTTTCTTTTCCTGTTGGCATGCTTGCTGTGGCAAATACGCAGCAAGGGCAGACATGACCCCTTTTCCTTCCTTGGCACCGTCCCTGTCCTGTTTCTGGTTCTTGTTGGATTGGCAAATGAACTGCTCAGTATCATTGCGGACAACCGCATTCGCTATCTGATGCCTCTCTGGCCCCTGTGTGCCCTGCCGGGCGGGTCAATTCTCTGGAATCTCTTCAAGCGCAATCCCACGCTGATCAGGCGTCTCCTACTGCTTTGGCTGTGCCTCGCCGTGTGGTTGTTCACGGCCACTTCCTTTCGCTATGAACTGGGCTTTTTCTTTCCATCCAGGCTTCACCGCGTGACTGCAGCGGCGGCCGAACAGGTGA
>DAOUIB010000368.1:0-5561 GCA_034428275.1 Anaerolineae bacterium | reverse complement strand
GCGTTCCTTGCTCCCTTGCCGGCACAGTTGCTCTACTGGTTGGGTCTCTTGCCGCTTGGCTGGACCATTGAAGTCGTCAGGGCCGCCGCGCGCCTGCCCATGGCCAGCGTCGAGCTCCAGACTGATCCTCGTCTGGTTGCAGCACTCTATCTGGCGCTGTTGCTGGCAGCCCTGATCAGCTTTCACCGTCATCCCGGCGTTCTGCGCCTAGGCCGCCTGATTGTTAATCACGCCAGCGGCGTTACCGCCCTGTTGCTGGCTTCCGGCCTGGCCCTGTTGCTCATCGCCGCCCGCCTGAGTCAGCCCGACAACCTTTTGCACCTCTGGCTGCTGGACGTCGGCCACGTCAACGCCATTCTCTTGCAGGGGCCGGCTGGAGAACAGATCCTGATAGACGGGGGCAGTTCGCCGTCACGCCTGATGACCGCGATTGGCGAGAGACTTCCCTTTCACGACCGTCGCCTGGAAATGCTGGCTGTCACAGTGCCCGACCCCGCAACCCTGGAGACCCTGCAGTCCCTGCTACAGCGCTATGACCTGGGCCTCCTGCTCCACAATGGCCAACGTGAATTGCCCGCAGCGCTGCTACAGGCAGCGGAGGCAGTGATTATGCCGGTCAAGGGCCACACGATTCAGTTTGGCAAGGGGCTCGAAATCGACGTGCTGCATCCGCAGGCCCGGCCCACGCCGGATGAACGCCAAATGAACAGGAACGCTCTCGTATTGCGGGTACGTTACGGGTCCGTCTCCATTCTGCTGCCAGGCACACTGGACCGCGATGGTCAGCGTGAGATGCTGGCTTCAACAGACCTGTCTCCGGCGACTGTGCTTCAATTGCCATTGCAGGGAGCGCCGCGATCGCTGGAACCGGACTTCTTGCATCGTTCCGGGGCTCAACTCGCCATACTGCATACGGACGCCGACGACCTGCGCAACCGCTACGGAAGTCCGGACCCGGATGTGCTGCAGCTAACTGCGAACACGCCGCTGTTGCGCAGCGACCTGGTGGGCAGCATTCACTTGTGGAGCGATGGCGTCAATTTGTGGCGCGACCGTTGGCCGCGGGAGCAATCCAGGAGTTAATCAGAGGATTCCTTCGACGGCGGCCTGGGCGGCGCAAATTGCATTTCGTTTTTGGAAAGAGATCGTGCGGGCGTGATGACCGGCAGGTCGTCCATCCCTGCCTCGCCTTCCCCTGACCGGGTGTTTTCTTCCTCAACGTCAAGGTCCGGCCGCACCTGCAATTTGGGGCGCTGACTGGAAACTTCCTGAATGCCATTTCGCACGACCGTCAGCAATCTGGCGACCTCACGTTCCATGCGCGCCAGTTCCTGCAACACGTAGCGGTCTGCCTCGTCGGCGATCAATTCGGCTTCCTGCCGCGCCGCCTCTATGATGTTGGCAGCCCGATTCTGCGCAGCCTGAACGGTTGCGCCTTCATCAAGCATCAGTTCCGTATCCCGTCGCGCCTGCTGCACGATGCGGGCTGAATCTTCTTCGGCCTGTTCCAGGATGCGGTCCCGGTTGGCAAGCACGCGCGAGGACTTCTCGATTTCTTCCGGCACTGAAATCCTCATTTGATCGATGATTTCCAGTGCCCGTTCTTCATCCACCATCGTGTACCGGCTGAAGGGAATGTGCTGCCCTTCATCGACCAGGTCTTCAAGGCGATCAATCAGATGCTGGATGTCCATGGCGTCCTCCTGCGTCTTCCGGGACGAACAATCATTTTGGCGAGGCCGCGAAGCGCTGCTGCAGGGCCACCATGACGTGTGGCGGCACCATCGAACTCGCGTCACCCCCCAGTTCCGCGATTTCCCGGATGATGCTGGAACTGACGTGGATGTAACGCTCGTCCGCCATGATGGCGATGGTCTCGATTTCCCCCGACAACTGTCGGTTCGCAAGGGCCGTTCGCAACTCGAAGTCGAAATCCGAAGAAACGCGCAGTCCCCTGATGATCGCAACCGCCCCCAACCCGGCAGCGAAGTCTACCGTTAAGCCCCTGTATTGTGCAACATTTACATTTGGAATACTGCCAAAAGCCTCATTGGCCATGGCCACTCTTTCGTCAGTATTGAACAACAGAGGCTTTTTTGGAGAATCGTAAACTCCCACGACAACTTCGCCAAACATGCGCGCCGCGCGGCTCACAATGTCTATGTGACCATTGTGTACGGGATCCAGCGTCGCCGGAAACAGGCCCAGGTGCTTGCTTGACATGGCGTCCCCTCAACTGACGTCGCTGCGCCTGTCACGCAGGCGGTTGACCCGGAAGGCCAGCAGTTCGTGCTGTGGCAAGACAAGCCCGGGATCTTCCAGAACGATTGTGCGTGCTTCGCGCCTGGCCAGCGCCACCAGCTCGGGCGTCAGGAATTCAGCCATTTGCAGGAGACTGCCGCCACTCTGCCTCATGCCTGCCAGGTCGCCTGAGCCCCGCATTTGCCAGTCAAGTTCGGCAAGGCTGAATCCGTCGCTGTACTGTTCCAGCGATTCCAGACGTTCCCGGGCCGCCGGCTCCCTGTTGTCTGGAATCAACAGGCAATGCGAGGCGTGTTCGCCGCGTCCCACGCGCCCGCGAAACTGGTGCAGTTGCGCCAGACCGAAGCGGTTGGCGCCTTCAATGACCATCACGCTGGCGTTGGGCACGTCCACACCCACCTCGGCGACCGACGTCGTCACCAGCACGTCCGTTTCGCCATTGCTGAAAGCGCGCAGGACCTCGTCCTTTTGCGGGACCGACATCCGCCCATGGAGCAGGGCCAGACGGAAGCGATGAAAGACCTGTTCCAACTCACCCCAGGCGCCCGTAGCTGCCCGGACGTCCGTGTTTTCCGATTCTTCCACCAAAGGATGAACAATGAAGGCCTGCCGCCCGCGGGCGAGTTCTGTGGCGACGAAACTGAATGCCCGCTCACGAGCCACCGGCTCGATGATGGTGGTTTCCACACCGGTACGGCCCGGTGGCATCTCGTCAATGACGCTCAGGTCAAGGTCCGCATAAAGCGTCAGCGCGAGGGTCCGCGGGATGGGTGTCGCGGTCATCAACAAGAGATGAGGGTTGCGTCCCTTGCCGCGCAACAACCTGCGCTGCCCGACACCGAATCGATGTTGTTCGTCGATGATCACCAGGCCTACGTCGCTGAAATCGACGCCACCCTGAAGCAGGGCGTGGGTCCCGACCACGATGTCCAGGGCGCCGGACGCCAGGTCCGCAAGAATGGTCTCCCGTTGCTCGCCCCGGGTTGCGCCCGTCAGAAGCGCCAGGGAAGGGCGGCAATCTTCGGGCAGGCGCGCGAAGATTTCCGACATATTGCGAAAATGCTGGCCGGCCAGCACGCTCAGCGGGACGATCAGGGCTGCCTGCCGGCCGGCCCGCGCAGCAAGAAGCATGGCGAGTATGGCCACGGCAGTCTTGCCCGAGCCCACGTCACCCTGCAGCAGGCGATTCATGGGGACTTCAGCGGCCATGTCCTGACGAATTTCGTTGACGGCCTTTTGCTGGGCTGCGGTCAACTCAAAGGGAAAGAGCCCGGCCTGCAGCGCGGCAAAGTCATCATCGGGCATCGCAAAGGCATCCGCCGGGCGCGATTGCCATTCATGCCGGTTTTCGAGGACCGCCAGCTGAAGCGCAAGCAGTTCATCAAAGAGCAACCGGTCGCGGGCATGGCGCAAGTGGTCCGGCCCTTCCGGGAAATGCGCCTGTTGCAATGCCCACGCCAGGTCCGCCAGACCGGCCCTCTCAAGCGTGGCTTCCGGTACCGGATCGGGCATGTCGCGGGTCTTGTTGGGCACGACGTCGCGCATGAGACGACGCATCCCCCGCTGTGTCAGACCTTCGGTGAGGGGGTAAACAGGGACCAGGCCAACCGTCAGCAGGTTTGCCGGGTCCAGCGGCTCCCATTCAGGGTTGGTCATTTGCAGGCGCGTGCCCCGGACCGACGTACGTCCGCTGAGCACGATGAGATCGCCAACCTTGATCTGACCTGTCAACCAGTGTTGACCAAAGAAGACCGCCTCCAGCTGGCCGCTTTCATCCTCCAGCGAGACGTGGAAATCTCGCCGGCCGCCGGCGACGTAACGGATGGCGCTGTGCCGGACCCTGCCGACAACTGTGACCTGCGTGTCCGGTTCGAGCCTGCCGAGATAACGTTCCTGGCGGTAATCGTCATGGCGGCGGGGCATGAAATAGAGCAGGTCCGCCAGGGTGTGAATGCCCAGGCGGGCGAATACCTCCGCGCGGCGGTCGCCGATCCCCTGCAGGACTGTCAGCGGCTGCTCAAGGTCCCGCATTCGCGCCATCGCCCCAGAGGGGTCCAGGGCTGCGCGTTGCCGACGTGGCGGCTGCTCCAGAGTCACCCGGTCAGCGATGTCCGGCCGACTGGCCCGAACGGAACGACGTGACCGCCGCCCCTGTTCCCTTCCTGAGCTTTTATTGCGTCCCTGACGACGGGGCTTTCTGTTTTTCCGGTCGCGCCGGTTTCGGCCGGATGTCCGGTCACCTGGCCTTGCGTCAGCGTCCTGCCGTGTTTCAGGCTGGACCCTGGCGTGAATGCGGTCCAGCATGTACTGGACGCGCTCAGTTCGCGCCTCGACGTTGCGGAGGCCGCTGTACCCTTGCATCAGCCCCCGCAATTCCTCCACCAGCTTCCTTTGCCGGTGGTTGCGGGCCTGCCGGAGAGCATCCGGCTCCCATACCTTGCTGAAGGCGCCCAGCCCCCCCGCAACCGCGCTGTCCCGGCAGCGCTGTTCCCGTTCCAGACGAAGGATTTTGACGAGGGTCTCCAGCGCCGTTGGCAATTCAGTCTCTCCAGCCAGCCTTGAGTCCGGTAAAGCCCAGCGCGCCAGGGCCCAGATGCGTACCTGTAATCGGGCTGATGAAACCGGTATGCGTCGACCCTTGCACCAGATCGGCGGACTGCTCTACCAGCCAGCCGGCATCGCCCTCGTTGTTGGCATGTTCGATGATCATGCGCTCATAGGGCCCCTGTTCTCTCAACATGCGCAGCAGTTCCAGGCGCGCCTTGCGAAAGGTGCGTACCCGCGCATGGGTCACCACTTCTCCGTCCACCAGTTCCAGAATGGGCTTGATTTGCAGCAGGGTCGCCAGACCTGCCTGGGCCATGTTCACGCGGCCGCTGCGCCTCAGGTTTTCCATCGTGCTCAACGCCGTTGCCGACACGGTGGCGGAGCGCGCCTTTCTGATGGCATCCAGCACGTCGTCGACGCTGCCCCCGGCCTGTGCCGTTTCGGCGGCGGCCAGCACCTGCATATCCTTGGACGCTGAAATAGTGCCGCTGTCGACCAGCGAAACACTTCCCTCCGGCAAGTGCTCCGACCCGAGCCGGAAGGATTCGTGGTAGGCGCTGACACTTCGCGGCACGGTGATCAACACCAGGTGTTCCGCCTCTTCGCAGACCTTGTCCAGTATTTCCTTGACGATTCCCGGCGCCGGCGCGGCCGTGGTAGGCAGCGGGTCCTTGTCCTTCAGTTCACTGTAATAGCGGCCCCGGTCCAGGTTAAAGCCATCGAACAAAAGGCTCTCGTCTCCCTCATTGATG
>DAOUIB010000367.1:0-5749 GCA_034428275.1 Anaerolineae bacterium | reverse complement strand
ATTGCTGCGTATAGCCCGGCAGGTCGGTCTGGTAATTGGCGATGACCGGCAAATGGCGCATGCGCCCCAGCAGCATGCCGCTGACCGAGAGCAACGCCGGGCTAAACATGTGAATCAGGTCCGGGTTGAATTCCTCCAGGCGGCTGGCGACGGCGGGGCTGGGCAGGGCCATGCGCGATTCCGGCGCCATGATGAGGCCCAGCGAGGGCAGGGCGATCACCTCACTGTCCCCCACGGCCGGCGGGGCGGTGTCCGGCGCGAAGACCAGCACCTCCCGCCCGGTTTGCTGCAGATAGCGCAGGGTGAGCCAGGCGGTCTTGGCGACGCCGTCCACCTTGGGCAAAAAGGCCTCGGCGATGATCGCCACCCGTTTGACCGGCGCCAGTTTAAGGGTCGGGTCCGGCGGACGCAGCGCAAATTCCTCGCCGAATGCGCGCCCGATTTCTTCCGGAGTCTGCCAGACCTCTTGCCTCTGTTGCTCCTGCCTGGTCATTTTCCGTCCCGGCCATCATTCACGCCTGCGACCCGATCATACCATCATTGACCGGCCTCGTTGGTCTGGCGCAGCGTGAGCATCCAGGCGACGAGATCGTCGATGTCCTGTTCGTTGTAGACCTCTGCATAGACCGACGGCATCAGCCTGGCGCTGAATCCTGGAGTCAGGCAGGAGTACGGCTCGAGGATGGATTGCCGCAGGTAGTCCTTCAGATTCTGCTGCGGATCGCAGGGGGACTCGCCGTCACCGACGCCGAGCAGGCCCGGACCCAGCAGCGCCTGCGTCGAGTTGGGCAGATGGCAGGTGACGCAGGCGTAACGCGCCTCCGGCACAAAGGCGCGAAACAGCTCCTCTCCTCTGGCCGGATCCGGCCGGACCGGCCCCGTAGGACTGGATGCCGTCGCCGGCGGGGTGGCCCTTGCCGTCCGGGGTTCGGCAGGTGCGCAGCGCGCCAGGGTGGCGACTGCAAGCAGCGCGATGACCAGACGGCGGGACAACACCGGGTGAAAGGGCGATCAAAGATTGGCGGCGGTCAGGTCAGATGCCTGTCGCAGGGCGGCGGCGGGGTCGCCCAGGGGAATGAACTCATGGCCGATATAGCCGTCATGGCCGCTGGCGACGATGGCGCGGACGATGGCGGCGTAATTCAGTTCCTGGTCTTCATTGAGTTCGTTGCGGCCGGGCACGCCCGCGGTGTGGTAGTGGCCGAACCAGGCGTGGTTGTCGCGAATGGTCTGGATGATGTCGCCTTCCATGACCTGCATGTGATAGATGTCGTAGAGCAGTCGCACAGCCGGCGAATCGACCATCCGGCAGACTTCCACGCCCCATGCCGTCCGGTCGCACTGGTAGTCCGGATGGTTGACCTTGCTGTTGAGCAACTCCAGCAAAAGGGTGACGCCGGCTGACTCCGCCTTCGGCGCGATGGCGGCCAGGGTCTCGGCGCAGACCTGCATGCCGACGTCGTCGGCGAGGCCATTGCGCTGTCCGCTGAAGACGACCAGGTTGGCGATGTTCCACTCCTCCGCCAGGCGCAGGTTGGCTTCCAGTTCGCGCAGGATGCGGTCGCGGTTGCTGCGCTTGTTCAGGCCGTTGTTGAGCGTGTCGTGACCGAAGATGACCACGAGTTCCAGGCCGTGGTCGCGGATGAGCGGCCAGTGTTCCTCGCCGACGAGCTCGACTCCCGCGTAGCCGCTGTCCGCCACCGTGCGCACAAAGTTACGCGCTTTCATTCGGTGCGGCACGAAGCACCACCATGAAGCCGATTGTCTGATCACGATTTGCACCTCCGCATCTGCGCATGGAATGGCAGGTTCCCGCAGGTTACGATAGCAGGGCTCTTTTTGTCGGGCAACAGCGCGCAGGGGAGCGCGCGGCCCATGGAAGCCTTTGACGAACTTTGGGACTACGACGACCCGGCCGCCAGCGAAGGGCGCTTTCGCGACCTGTTGCCCGACCTGGCCGCCAGCGGCGACGAGTCGCAGCGCGTCCAGCTGTTGACGCAAATCGCCCGCACGCTGGGCCTGCAGCGCAAGTTTGATGACGCGCGGGAAGTTCTGGCGGAGGCCGAAACGGGGCTAGAAGCGGCGGGCGATCGGGCCCGCGTGCGCTGGCTGCTGGAGACCGGTCGCTGTCACAATTCGTCCGGTTCGCCGGAACGCTCCCTGGCCTTCCTTCGGGAGGCATGGGAGCTGGCCATCGAATGCGGCGAGGACTTTCACGCGGTGGACGCGGCGCACATGCTGGCCATCGTTGAGCCGGCGCCGGAGGAGCGCCTGGCGTGGACGATGCGGGCCCTGAAGCTGGCCGAAAGCAGCGATGACCCGCGGGTCGGCAAGTGGCCCGGCTCGCTACACAACAACATTGGCTGGACCTGGTACGAACAGGGCGACTATGAGCGGGCGCTTTGGCACTTTCGCAAGGCGCTGGTCTGGCGTGAAAGGCAGGGCGACGTCGGGACGATGCGCATCGCCCGCTGGTGCATCGCCCGCTGCCTGCGCTCCCTCGGACGGGTTGACGAGGCGCTGGCCATGCAGCGCGCCTTGCTGGAGGAGTATCAGGCGGAGGATGCGCCCGACGGCTACGTGTATGAGGAACTGGGCGAATGTCTGCTGCTGCTGGGGCGGGTGCGTGAGGCGCGGCCCTGGTTTGCGAAGGCTCACACAGAGTTGTCGCGAGACCCCTGGCTGCAGGCGGAAGAAGCGGACCGACTGGCGCGGCTGGAGCGCATGGGGCAGGGGCGCTGAGGCCGGATTGATTCTCCCCTGGCCAGGGGCTACAATCGCGCGAGGACTGGCTGGCGGCGACACATGAACTATCACATCTGGACCCTCGGGTGCCAAATGAACGTGGCGGATTCGCAGCGCCTGGCGTCGGAGCTTGAGCGCCAGGGGCACAACGCCGCCACGGACCCGCAACATGCGGACATTCTCGTGGTCAACACCTGCGTGGTGCGTCAGAGCGCCGAGGACAAGGGCCTTGGGCGATTGCTTTCCCTGCGCAAGGTGAAAGAGGCCGAACCGCAGAAAGTGATCGGCGTCATGGGCTGCATGGTTGGCGTGCGCGATCCCCTGGCGCTGCGCCAGCGATTGCCCTTCGTCGACGTGTTCATGGCGCCCTCGGACCCGGCGCCGATGACCCGTTTTCTCGCTGCCCGCGAGGACGAACACTCGGTCCTGGCGCAGGAACAGGCGGCCCGCGCCCGTCGCGACGCCCTGCAGGATGGCGAGCTGCTGTTGCCGCGCCCGGAGCAGGGCAACCTGGTCAGCGCGCACGTGCCCGTCGTGTACGGCTGTTCCCATGCCTGCAGCTTTTGCATCATTCCCTTCCGGCGCGGCGTGGAGCGCAGCCGCAGCGTCGGGGAAATCGTGGCCCACGTGCGCAGTCTGGCGTATCAGGGCGTCAGGGAAGTCACGCTTTTGGGGCAGATCGTCGATCGCTACGGCATGGACGTCGACGACGGGCCGGACCTGGCGGGTCTGCTGCGCGTGGTGCACGGGGTTGCCGAGGAATGCGGGCTGGAGCGCATCCGCTTCCTGACCAGCCACCCCAACTGGATGACGGACCGTCTGCTGGACAGCGTGGCCGAACTGCCGCGCGTCATGCCGCACATTGAGGTCCCGGTGCAGGCCGGCGATGACGAGGTGTTGCGGCGCATGAAACGCGGATACACGGCGGACGACTATCGTCGTCTGATCGATCGCATTCGCGAGCGTGTGCCGCAGGTCTCGATCAACACCGATATCATCGTCGGCTTTCCGGGCGAGAGCGCGGCGCAGTTTCAGCGTACCTACAACCTGCTGGCGGAATTGCGCCTCGACAAGGCCCATCTGGCGCGCTACAGCCCGCGGCCGCATACGCTCAGCGCCCGCAAAATGCCGGACGACGTCAGCGACGCGGAAAAGAAACGTCGTCACCGCGCGCTGGAGGAGCTGCAGGCCGGCATCCTCGCGGAGATCAACGCGCGCTGGCTGGGTCGGCGCGTCCCCGTGCTGGTGGAGGAGCGCAGCAAGGGACGCTGGCGCGGCCGTACGCCGCAGAATCGTCTCGTGTTTTTCGAAGACGAAGCCGACCGTCGCGGTCAGGTTGTCGATATCGAGGTCACCTGGACCGGCCCCTGGAGCCTGCAGGGACGCCTGGCGCAGCCGGAGCCCGCTCCGCTTGCGCTGTCCGTCAGCGGCTGAGCGCGAGGCTTCGCCTTGCCGGTGTCGGGGATGAGCGGCAACAGCCCTTGGTCGAAGGTGGCGGCATGAGCCGTAAAGCCCGACGCGTCCTGCTCCTGATTGCGCTGCTGGCGAGCGCCTGCAATCTCACCACCGAGCGTCCGCAACCCACGCCCTTGCCCCCGGCCGTGGCCACCGCCAGCGCCAGCAAACCGGAGGTGACCATCAGCGCGCCGTTGGATGGCGCCGAAGTGGTGGTAGGCACGGACATTCTCATTCGCGGCCAGGCGAGGGATACCCAGGGCGTGACCCGCGTGCAACTGGTGGCCAACGACCGCATTGTGCGCACGGTGTCTTCGGAATCGCCCGCCGGGGTTCGCAGCATGCCCGTCACCCTGGACTACCGGCCGGTGGTCACCGGCAAGCTGGAACTGGAAGTCGTGGCCTGGCGCGGCAACGTGGCGGGGGAGCCGTCTGGCGTGACCCTTGAGGTGCGCGCCAATCGCAGTCAGGTGCTCAACACGGCCGTGCCGCTGCCCGAGGTGCCCGTCATCGACCCCAATGACCCCACTTGCCGCGTACTGACCAACGTCCTGCTCAACGTGCGGGTCAACGCCGGAACCGACTACACGCGTATAACCACCCTGGCGTCCGGCGATGTGTTGCCGGTACTCAGCCGGGTGCAGGGCGACTCCTGGTGGCAGGTCCGGCTGCGCGATGGCAGGTCCGGTTGGGTCGCCGGACGTGACCCAGTCAACCCCAATGAACAGTTTGTCAGCGTTTTTGGAGACTGCTCGCCATCCCTGATTCCTGTTCTTCCCCCGCCAGAATCAACGCCCGCCCCGGCAGGGCCAGCGGTGCCCGCGCCCACGAGCGCAGCGCCGGCCCCGCAACCCGTCGCCCCGCAGGAAAATGCCGGCAACGGTGGCGACGCAGAGGGGTCGGACGCGCCGGACCTGATCGTGGCCAACCTGCGCGGGCCGGATGCGCTGACGCTGGCCCAGGGCTCCGCTTCCGTTTCCGCCACCTACGAAGTCACAGTCAGCAACAGGGGCGCCGCAGCCAGTGGGGGCTTCCGCGTGCGCCTGGGCGGCATCCCTGATTCAGACCCTCTGATCGACGCTGTCAGCGGTCTGGGCCCGGGCGAGAGCATTTCGTTTTCGCACGTGGTGGAATTCAATGCTGCGGATAGCGTCGTTCTTGTGGTGACGGTAGACAGCGGTGACGACGTCAGCGAAAGCGATGAAGGCAACAACAGCACCAGGCTGGAAGTTACGGTCTCCCGCAACTGAGGCGGTGGTATGAGTACGGAACTCCTGATCATCAGCGACGCCGGGGAATTTGGCCCGGCCCTGGGCGCCGCCCTGGCGCAACGCGGGGCCTGGCGGGTGACCATTGTGCCGGACGAGGACGCGGCGCGGCAGGCGGGGCCGCGGGGACTGGTCCTGCTGGACAGCGCTGAAACGCAGGCGGGCCCCATGCTGGCCCGGCAATTGCACGAATATGGCTACGACGTGCCCGTACTCTGCAGCGCCCGCGACGCGGGACTCGAGGCGGCCCTTGCCCGCCTGGAACCGGCCGCCGACTCTCT
>DAOUIB010000366.1:0-2117 GCA_034428275.1 Anaerolineae bacterium | reverse complement strand
CTTCATGGTTGGACTGAAACAACTCCACGGCGACGCGCCGGCGGGCTGCATGCGCCTGAACGAGCTCATGGATCCCTTCTAGCGTGAGGTCACCGTAGACAGTTGTTTCACGGGTCCCCAGGAGGTTGAGGTTTGGCCCTTGCAACACGAGAATGCGGCCCTTCAGCATGGTTTTTCCTCCCTCAGCGGCATTCCCTGCATCCCGTTTAATACCTCGACAACGGCCGTCATGGGGACGTCATCAACAAGAGTCACGTCGTGCAAGGCGCGCAGCAGCACAAAGCGGACGCGACCGGAACGCCGTTTCTTGTCGGTCGACATGGCCGCGCAAATGGCTTCGGCGTCCATAACTCCCAGGCGAACAGGCAACCCGGCAGCGGCAACGCTCGCTTCAACCTGGTCCGGCAGAGCGGCGGAACACAGGCCAATGGCGTGGGAAAGTCGAGCCGCCGCCACCAGCCCGACACCCACGGCCTCGCCGTGCGACCAGCGGAACTCGCTGACCAGTTCGATGGCATGAGCGAAGGTGTGACCAAGGTTTAGCCAGGCGCGCACGTTCTGCTCGAAGGGATCGCGCTGCACCAGGTCTACCTTGACCTGCACGGCGCGCGCGACCAGAGAAAGGGCGTTTCTGCGACTGTGCAGCGCCGGATCAAGCAATTCCGAATCGGCCAGTAGCCCGTGTTTGAGGACCTCGGCCATGCCATTGCGCCATTCCCGCTCCGGCAGGGTCTCCAGCACGTCGCTGTCGATGAGAACCGCCGCCGGTCGCGCGAAGGTTCCCACCAGGTTTTTGCCCTCCGCGATGTCGACGCCGGTCTTGCCTCCCACGCTGGCGTCGACCATGGCCAGCAAAGACGTCGGCGCCATGACCAAACGGACGCCGCGCAGGTAGGTCGTGGCGGCGAAGCCGAAGGTATCGCAGGCCACGCCTCCTCCCAGCGCCAGCACCGTCCCCTGCCGGTCCAGACCGGCTGTCACAAAGTCGCTGTACAACTGCGACACCGTCTCCAGCGACTTGTGTTTTTCGCCATCCGGCATGGTGACCAGCACGGCATCCGGCAGGCGTCTCGTCAGCGCATGGCCATGCATGCCCGCAATAGTATCCGTGCTGCCTACGGCCACCCGACCGGAAAGACAGAATTCGCTGGCCAGCCGCTCACCGTCTTGCAGGAGGCCGGGTTCGATCACGATGTCGTAGCCGCCGCCGGGGCCCTTTACCGGGATGCGCGCCACAGTTCCACCACTTTCTGCGCCACTTCCGGCGGAGTCCTGTCATCCGTATCAATTCGATGCGCGATACCCTGATAGGTGGGCAAGCGCTCCCGATACAGTGTTTCCCATTCGCCGTCGAAAAGTGGGCGACCGCTTTCGCGGGCCAGACGCTGACGGATTGCCGCCGGCGACGCCAGCAAACAGATCAGGAGGCCTCCCTTTTTCAGAGCGCAGCGGTCGGCCTCATCAAGCAAGGCGCCGCCCCCGGTAGCGATGACCAGGTCGTCCTTTGTCGCCAGGTGCTGACACACGCTGCTTTCCAGCATGCGAAAGCCCTCTTCTCCCTCTTCGGCAAAGATCTGCGCAATCGACTTGCCGGCGCGCTCGACGATCAGGTCGTCGCTGTCGACGAAGTCGCGCTGCAGAACGTCGGCAACCAGTCGACCCACGGTCGACTTTCCGCTGCCCATGAACCCGGTCAGGACGATGTTAGTCTTCATAGCCAAAACGCCAGGGAATGTCGTCCATCGGCAGGTCGCTCAGGCGCGCTCTCCCCAAGGACTCGAGCCTCGGCCGCATTTCCTCCACGCTGTCGCCACCCAGTTTTTCCAGCAATGCGTCCGCCAATACGATGGACAGAACGGCTTCACCCACCGGCACGGCACGCGGCAAGGCGCAAAAGTCGCTGCGTTCATAGGTCGTGGCTTCCGCTTCACCGCTGGCCAGGTTGACCGAGGCAAATCCTCCCAGGACCGTAGAAATAGGTTTCATGGCCACGCGCGCCACGATGGGCTCACCGGTAGAAATGCCGCCCTCGATCCCGCCCGCCCGGTTGCTGCGACGCCTCAGGGAATCCCCGTCTTCTGCCAGGGTGATTTCGTCATGGACCTGCGTACCGCGCC
>DAOUIB010000365.1:0-9522 GCA_034428275.1 Anaerolineae bacterium | reverse complement strand
TACATGTACTGGTAGAGTTCCTCGACCTGCTCCACCGTGTAGTCGGCCGGGACGTTGCAGGTCTTGCTAAGGCTGCTGTCGACCCAGCGCTGTATGGCCGCCTGCACCTTGATGTGCTCCTGCGGCGACAGGTCCATCGCCGTGACGAAGTATTCGGGCAAACTGTTGGCGCCCGGATTGTCCCGGAACCACTCCTGCACCAGCGGCACCTGCTCCTCGTGCAAACCCAGACGGCTCTTGCGGAAATACATCCAGGAGAAGAAGGGCTCGATGCCGGTGGAGGTGTTGACCATGGTGCCGGTCGTGCCGGTCGGCGCCTGGGTCAGAAGTGTCACGTTGCGGATGCCGTTTTGCAGCACCTTGTGCCGGATGTCGGCGGGCATCTGCCGCATGAAGCCGCTCTTCACGTACTGTTCGCGGTCCAGTTGCGGAAAACTGCCCTTCTCTATCGCCAGATCTATGGAGGTCTCGTAGACCTCGCGCGCCAGGAAACTGTATAGCCGGTCGATGAAGCGCACGGACTCATCGCTGCCGTAGCGAATGCCGAGGCGAATCATCAACTCGGCCAGACCCATGTTGTTGAGGCCGACGCGACGCTCGGACAGTTGCTGCTCGCGGTTTTCCTCATAGAAGTAGGGCGTCGAGTCGATGACGTTATCGAGGAAACGCGTGGCATGGCGCGCGGTCCGCCCGAGGGTCTCCCAGTCGACGTCGTGCGTCTCCGGATCGTAAAACCTGGCCAGATTGATGGCGCCAAGGTTACAGACGCCCCAGGCCGGCAAACTTTGCTCGCCGCAGGGATTGGTGCTGATCAGGCTGGCGAAATTGTGGCTGTTGGACATCCGCTCCGTGCGTTCACGGAACCAGACCCCTGGCTCGGCGCTGGCCCAGGCGCTGCTGATGATGGCATCCCAGATCTCGCGCGCCTTCACGGTGCGGATGTGCTGCACCGGCCGACCGGCCGCCTGCCACGCCTCCAGGTCGCCGTCCCAAAGCTCGTCGTAGCCCTCGACCGTCGTATCCGGGAACACCAGGTCCCAGTCGGCGTCGGCGCGCACAGCCGCCATGAGGCGGTCGGAAACGCCCACGCTGATGTTGGCGTTGGTGATGTGACCGGCCCGTTGCTTGCTTTCGATGAAGCCGAGGATGTCCGGGTGCCAGTCGTTGAGAATGAGCATCAGCGCGCCGCGTCGGCTGCCGCCCTGTTCGATGAGGCCGGTGACGAAACTGTAGAGCGCGCCCCAGGAAACGGCGCCGCTGGAGCGACCGTTCACACCGCGCACGTAACTGTGGCGCGGGCGCAGACTGGAAATATTGATCCCCACACCGCCGCCGCGGGACATGATTTCCGTCATCTGCGAAAGGGTCTGCATAATGCCTTCGCGCGTGTCTTTCGGCGAAGGCACGACGTAGCAGTTGTACCAGGTCAGTTCCTGATCCGTGCCGGCCGCGGTCAGGATGCGTCCGGCGGGAACGAATTTCCAGTCTTCCAGCGCCTCGCGGAAGTGACCCCGCCACAATTCGCGCAACTCGGGCGTGGTTTCCGCCGCGGCGACGCCGGCAGCGACCCGGTCCATCATGTCGGCCGGGTCCGTCTCCAGGGGTTTGTCAACGTTTTCAATATCACGCTCGACGATGCTCTCGTCCAGCAGCCGCACCGTGACCTGCGGCAGGTCGAGTTCGACGATTTCGCCGATTTCCCGCTGGCCGGTCTGTCCGTCAACGACCACGATGACCGTGTCCCCGACAGCGAGGGACGACCGCGCGACATCCTTCAGGGCGTAGCGATCCAGAAATATCTTGTAGCCCAACTCATTGAGCATGCCGCCCCTGATGTCAATCGCGCCAGCGACCATGAGCTCGCCCCCTTTTTTCTCATGGATCCCGGACCAACCGCCTGCGAAGGTAAAGGTACCCGGGGTTCAATCGTTCAACCCCGCCAGAATTCTTTCACATTGCCGCATCCTGCCGGTACTACAGTCTAGCAAGACGTGGCAAAAATGAGCAAGCGATTCGGGAGGGCAATTTGCACCAAATCCCGGGCAACCTTGCACGTTTCGGGCCACCCGTTTTTCCGCCAGCGCCTCACCAGGAATGCGGCAGGAAGAGCGGCCGATCCACCGGAGTCAACCTGTACAAATTCTGTCGTTGACGCGATTTTTTTGCGCTTAAGGCATCGTCCCGGCCACTACCTGCGTTTGCGCAGGAAGGTCGGAATCTCGATGTCGTCCTCATCGTAGACGACGGGCGAATCCGGCGAGGGCGGCGGGGCAAAGGGCGTCCTTTGCTCGCCTTCTCCGTCGCCGGCGGGGGCCTGCGTCGTCTCGACGCTGCGGGCCGGCCGCTGCGGCGTCGGCCGCGCCGCCATGCCGCGCGTCGTCCGCGCCTGGTCGAAGCCGGTGGCAATCACGGTGATGCGGACCTCGTCGCCCATCGTCTCGTCCACCTGGGCGCCGAATATCATGTTGACGTCGGGGTGGGCGCTTTCCTTGATGATGGCGGCCGCCTCGTTGATCTCGAAGAGGGTCATGTCGCCGCCGCCGGTGATGTTAAAGAGGATGCCGCGCGCCCCGTCAATGGTGACGTCCAGCAGGCTGCTGGTGATGGCGTTTTCCGCCGCCGTCCGGGCGCGATCGTCGCCTGCCGAGCTGCCCACCGCCATCAACGCCGCGCCACCCTCGGACATGATCGTGCGCACGTCCGCGAAATCGAGATTGATGAGCGCCGGCACGGTGATCAGTTCCGAGATGCCCTGGATGCCCTGGCGCAACACGTCGTCAGCCAGCGAAAAAGCCTGCTGCAGGGTCGCCCGTTTGTCGGCAATCTGCGCCAGGCGATCGTTGGGAATGGCGATCAGGGTGTCCACCTGGGCCTTGAGCGCCGCAATGCCGTCCTCGGCCACCTTGGCGCGCCGCGCGCCCTCAAAGGTGAAGGGCCGCGTCACCACACCGATGGTCAGGGCGCCCATCTCCTTGGAAATCTGCGCGATGACGGGCGATGCGCCGGTACCGGTGCCGCCGCCCATGCCGCAGGCGATGAACACCATGTCCGCGCCGCGCAACACTTCGTAGAGTTCGTCCTGGCTCTCTTCGGCGGCCTTGCGACCGATTTCCGGATTGCCGCCGGCGCCGAGGCCCTTGGTCAGCTTGTCGCCAACACGGATGCGCGTATTGGCCTGTGACAGCGACAGCGCCTGACTGTCCGTATTGACGGCGACGAATTCAACGCCACCCAATCCTTCATTAATCATGCGGTTGACCGCGTTGCTTCCCCCGCCACCAACCCCGATCACCTTGATCTGGGCCAGGTTCTCGCCACTCCCAAACTCGGGATTCACGCTCTCCATGGCTGGCTTCCTCCGGCACGTATCGCAGCGACGGGCCTTTTGCCCGCGTCCGGTCTGAGATTATACACGCTTAGGAACAGTTTCACAAAAAAGAATTCATTGCTCATTGGTTTCTGGCAAAAGGCGCCGAAACAGCCCCCCAAGCCAGTGCCCCAGCCCTTCTCCAGGCGCCAGACCCACGCTGCTGCCGGCGCGCGCCTCGGCCGATTCCATTTCCAGCCCCAGCCCCAGCAAACCCACGCTGGTGCTGTAGGCCGGGCCCCGCAAGGCATCCGCCATCCCCGTAAGGCGTTCCGGCTGCGCCATTCTTACCGGAAGCCCAAGGGTCTCCTCGGCCACGCCGCGGATACCGGGCAATTGCGAACTGCCGCCGGTCAGCACGGCGCCGGCGCGCAGGAATCCATCGTAACCCGTTCGCCGTATTTCGCGCTGCACCAGTTCGAATATCTCGGTAATGCGGAACTCCAGCACTTCAGCAAGTTCGTTGCTGTGCACCTCGGTCGGCAACCCTTCGCCAAAAGGCTGCACCGAAAAGGTCTGCATCAGGTTGACGGAACGGCGCCGGGCGTGCCCGTGCTGAATCTTGACCGCCTCGGCCTCCTCGAAAGGCACGTGAATCCAGTGCGTGATGTCGCCGGTCAGATGGTCGCCACCGACGCCGATCACCGCAACGTGCCAGACTGTCCCTTCTATAAAGATGGCCAGGTCCGTCGTGCCGCCGCCGATATCAATCACGATGGCGCCCATTTCGCGCTCTTCCGGCGTCAGCACCGCATGGCCCGACGCCAGGGCATTGAGCACGAAGCGATCTACCTTGAGCCCGGCGCGCACCACGGCATCTTCAAGATTGGCGATGCAGGAGGAGAGCGCTGTGATGATGTGCGCTTCCAGTTCCAGGCGAAAGCCGTGCATGCCGACCGGGCTGCGCACGCGTTCCTGACCATCGATGGAGTATTTGCGCGGCACCACGTGCAGCACTTCGCGGTTGTGGGGAATGGAAATGGCGCGCGCCGCTTCCAGCACGCGCCCCATGTCTTCGCGATTGACCGCTCTCTGCCCGGTGATGCCGATCATGCCGCGGTTGCTGCTGGACGCGATGTGATCGCCGGCGACGCTGACGAAGGCGCGATCGATGACGTAGCCGCTGTTGCGTTCGGCCCTGTTCACCGATTCCGTGATCGCCGCGGCCAGGGCGTCAATGTCGCTGACGATGCCCTTCTTCATGCCGCGGGCCGCTTCAATGCCCACGCCGACGATGAAGATGTCATCCTCGCGCACCTCACCGACGACGGTGCAAACCTTGCTGGTGCCGATATCCAGGCCAACGACCAGCTCGCCCATAGCGACGCTATTGACTCCCTGCCACGCTGTAGTATGGAGAATGCGGGTTCGCGACGTTTATTTCCACCGGCTGGATGCCCCGTCGCGACAGGTCGCCGACAAGCGCTTCATACACCAGCATGCGGTCCGCCATCCCCGCGCCCGAACCCAGCCAAACCTGCCAGCCGCCCGCAGCAGTATACCCCAGCCCCTTGTCCGGGTGGAAATTCAACTCCCGCAATTGCGGCAGCAGTCCCTGCAGCTGCAGGGCGCCGTTTACGATGGCTTCATCCAGCGACACGTTCGGCGCGGGCAACCCCGCCGGGCTGGCCAGGGCCCGGACCAGCAGCAGGTCCGCGCGCTCTTCCCGTTGCAACATGACCCGCCCCTGCAGGTCGATCCAGTTCGTGACTCCGCTTTCTTCCCAGGCCAGCGCCGGTTGACGCTCTTCCAGCGAAATCCGCAGCATGTCCGGCGGCCAGCCCGGATGCACGCGGGCCTCCGCTATCGAAGAGGAGCGCAGGATATTGTCGCGGACGTCGTCGGCATTGATGAAAAAAATGTGTTGGCCGGCGACGTTGGCCAGGGCAAAGACCTCTTCCCGCGTCAGATACTGTTGTCCGTCCACCTGCAGTGAGCGCAGGTAAAAGGCGTCCGCATTGAAGAACACCAGCAGTACGGCGACCAGCAACAGGGCGATGAATGCGCTCAGCAGGCGCCAGCCAGGAAAGGCTGTGCCGCGCAAGCCGCCATGCTGCAATTCGCCTGGCGCCATGCCGGCCAGCGGCCCGCGCCAGACGCCGGGCTCCCGTCCGCCGCGGCGTTGGCTGTCTCGCGATCCCGC
Source organism: Anaerolineae bacterium (assembly GCA_034428275.1). Classification (GTDB taxonomy): domain Bacteria; phylum Chloroflexota; class Anaerolineae; order Aggregatilineales; family Phototrophicaceae; genus JAGWBD01. Next base: position 4,012 of record DAOUIB010000365.1, on the reverse strand, counting down.
GCCTGATGCGCGCTCCAGCATCGGCCCTGTCCACGTCTGGTGAAGCATCAATTGTAGGCCAGTCGACGGGGACTGTCCAGAATTACCAGCTGGCGCCCAGCAACTCGATCTCCGGCTCAAGGCGCACGCCCTGCTCGCGCAACACGATCTCCTGCACCCGCGTCACCAGTCGTCGATAGTCGTCCGCGCTGGCCTTTCCCGGGTTGATGAAGAAGTTGGCGTGCAGGGTGGAAACCTGCGCCGCGCCGCAACGCAGGCCCTTCAGCCCGCTGGCCTCAATCAGGCGGCCGGCGAAATCGCCCGGGGGGTTGCGAAATATGCTGCCCAGGCTGGCGCCGGGCGGCTGACTGCGCTTGCGCGCGACGTTGAAAGCCGCCATCCGCGTCGCGATGCGCGCCGGGTCGTCCGGCCGCAGCGCCAGCGTCGCCTCCAGCACAAGCCAGTCCCGCGATTTGCGGCGTTTCAGACAGGAATTGCGATACGCATAGGCGAGGTCAGCCGCTGACAAAGTCTTCAGCGAGCCATCGGCTTCCAGCAAGGTCGCCTCCAGCAGCATCCCCGCCATGTCCCCGCCGTGCGCGCCGGCATTGTTGATCACCGCGCCGCCCAGGGTCCCGGGAACGCTGACGGCCCACTCAAGACCGGCCAAGCCGCGCGCCTGACATTGCCGCGCCAGGGCCATCAGACCGCTGCCGGCGGAGGCGCGCAGCCATGCATCGCCGAAGGCCACCTGCTGCACGCGATTGATGAGCACCAGACCGCGCAATCCCCCGTCTGCGATCAGCACGTTGGCCCCGCCACCCAGAGCGCGAAAGGGCATCTCCCTTTCCCGGGCGTGGCCCAGCGCGGCGACCAGTTCCTCGCTGGAGTCGCGGGCGCTGTAGAGCCAGTCGGCGGGCCCGCCCAGACGCGCCGCCGTATAGCGCGCCAGCGGCACGTCGCTGCGCATCCTGCCGGGTTGCAGGCTCTCAGCCGCCAACGACGTCTCCCCTGCGGCGGGCCAGAAACCGCTCCCCGATGCGCGGCGCGTCGCCGGCGCTCAGCACCAGGACCAGCGCGGGCCCCTTCACTTCCCGCAAAAGGACTCGCAACGCGTCCGCGGCGGTCGGCGTATGCCGCGCCCGCGGATGGGCCAGCGCGGCCGTCAGGGTCGCGGCGTCCAGCCCGGGCAGCGGGTCCTCGCGCGCCGCATAAATGTCGGTGACCAGCAGCTCATCGGCATCCCCGAAGGCAGTGACGAATCCGGACTGCAGGGCGCGGCTGCGACTGTAGGTGTGTGGCTGCCACAGCGCCCACAGACGATGGCCCGGCCAGCGCGCCCGCGCCGCCGCCAGGGTCAGGCGTATGGCCGTGGGATGGTGGGCATAGTCATCGACCACCAGCACGTCGTCGACCGCGCCGCGCAGCTCCAGACGCCGTCCGGTCCCGCGAAACGCCGCCAGAGCGTTCGCCGCCACGGCGAAGGGCACATTCTGCCGGCGGGTGAGCGCCAGGGCCGCCAGGGCGTTGCGCACGTTGTGTTCGCCGGGCAGGCGCAGGGTGACTTTGCCGGCGACCTTTCCGCCGCGCAACACTTCGAATTCGCAGCGGCCGTCCCCGCGTTGATGCAAGTGCCGCGCCCGCCACCCGGCCTCGCGCCGACTGCTGAATCCTTCCACAGGCAGCCCGCGCGCCCGCCGCTCCCCCGCCAGTTGCGCGGCTGCCGGGTCATCGAGGCAGGCGATCAGAGAGCCGTCTTCCGGCAACAATGCAATGAAGCGGCGGTAGGCGTCGAGCATGGCTGCGTGGGTCGAAAAGCAGTCGGGATGGTCGTATTCGGCGCTGCCCAACACGGCGACCTGCGGCCGCAATCCGAGAAACATGTGGTCGTATTCGTCCGCCTCCACGACAAAGGCCCTTCCCCTGCCCGCCGCCGCATTGCTGCCCAGGTCATGCGACACGCTGCCAATGATGTAGCCCGGCTCCCTTCCGGCGGACTGCAGTATGTGGGCGGCCATGGCGCTGGTGGTGGTCTTGCCGTGGGTGCCGGCCACGGCCAGCACTTCCCGATCGCGCATCAGGCCGGCGATGGAGTCCCTGCGCCGCACGACGGGAATGCGCCGCGTCCGCGCTTCCGCCAGTTCGGCGTTTTGCTCCGGAATGGCGGATGAAGCCAGCACCAGGCGGGCCGCGCCGACGCGACTCGCGTCCTCCCCCTCGTGGATGCGCGCGCCCTCCTGCTGCAGGCCCTTCGTCAGCTCGTTGAGCTCGCGATCGGAGCCGCTGACGCGAAAGCCCTGTTGCAGCATCACGCGGGCGATGGCGGACATGCCGGCGCCGCCAATCCCGACGACGTGCACGCGCTCGCGCGGTTTGAGCCGTGACAGCGGGTCGTCCAGCCCGGGATCACGCGATTTCACTGCCGCGGCGTCAGGCATTATGGCCGCCCAGCGCCAGCAACTCCCCGGCCAGTCTGCGGGCGCCGTCGGGACGAGCCAGAGCCGCCGTCGCGCGTCGCATTTCCCGAAGCCGCTCCTCGTCCCCCAGCAACGCGCGCAGGGTCGGCAGCAGACGGGTCTCCAGGCTGGCGTCATCCATTGTCAGCGCCGCGCCGCGCGCTTCCAGCCAGTCGGCATTGGTCTTTTGATAGCGCCAGGCCCAGGGATAGGGCACGAGCACTGCCGGCAGGCCGGCATGCGGAAATTCCGCCAGCACGCTCGCCCCGGCGCGGCTGAGCGCCAGGTCCGCCGCCGCCTGGGCCAGCCCCATCTCGTGGTGCAGGTAGGGGTAGGCATGATAGGCGGCGGCGTCCGGCAATTCGGCGCGGCGGGCCTCGACTTCCGGCCAGTCGAGTTCGCCGCTGACGTGCAGGACCTGAATGCCTTCCGCCAGCAGTGAGGGCAGGATCGACAGCGTGGCGCGATTGATGCTGCGCGCGCCGCGGCTGCCGCCAAAGACAAGCAGCGTGCGGCGCTGCGGATCGAGACCAAAGTGCGCCTGACCCGCCGCCCGCGTCGCTTCCATGAATTCCTGGCGCAAGGGATAGCCGGTCACGACTGTCGGCACGTCCGGAAACCATCGCCTTGACTCTGGCACGGTCAAGGCAACGCGGCTGACGAAGCGGCGCAACAGACGGATCGTGGCGCCCGGCTCAATATCCGGCAAATACACCAGGGACGGCACCCGCAGCAACCAGGCGGCCAGCGCCACCGGCAAATTGCTCCAGCCGCCGGTCAACAGCACGCTGCGAGGCCGCCGTCGCAACAGCAGCCACAGCGCCATCAACAGGCCCAGGGCCAGGCGCAGCAGACTCACGAAGCGCCGCGGCCAACTGACGCCGGCCACGGGCCCGGCCGCTATGGCGTGGCAGGCTGCGAAAGGCAGGTTCGCGCGCGCGACCAGTTGGTCCTCCAGGCCACCGCTGCCGGCGAAGTGCAGCTCGACCTGCGGGTGCAGCTCAGGAAGGGCCGCGGCGACGGCCAGCGCGGGATAAACGTGCCCGCCGGTCCCCCCCGCTGCGATCAGGATTCGCAATCAGTCCTCTCCGTTCCTGCAAGGCGGCCTGGCGGTATGGCAGACGACTGACGCTCAGCAGCAGGCCGGTTCCCGCCATCAGCACGACCAGCGACGAGCCGCCGAAACTGACAAAGGGCAGAGGCGTCCCGGTCGAGGGCACGACGGCCGTGATGACGGCGATGTTGAGCAGCGCCTTGACCGCGATCCAGACCGTGAGGCCGGCTGCCAGCAGGGCGCCAAAGGGATCCCGGGCGCGGCGCGCCACGTAAAAGCCGCGCAGGACCAGCAACACGTAGAGCAGCAGAATGAAGGTCATGCCCAGCACGCCCAGTTCTTCACCGATCACGGCGAAAATGCTGTCCGTGTGAGTCGCGGGCAGGAAGCCGAACTTCTGGCGCCCGTTGCCGAGGCCCACGCCGGTCCAGCCGCCATTGAGAAAGGCGATGATGGCCTGCTGCACGTGATAGTTGGCCTGGGTCAGGTCGGTGACGCCGGCCAGGTAGGTCGTCACGCGATT
>DAOUIB010000364.1:0-1509 GCA_034428275.1 Anaerolineae bacterium | reverse complement strand
CGCGACGCTGCCCTGTTGCAGGCAGACCAGGGGATCGGCGCCAGCCAGGTGCGCAGCGATGAACGCGGCATTGAAGACGTCTCCGGCGCCGGTCGTGTCGGTTACCGTGACGGGCAGCGCGGGCGCGCGGTAACAATGCCTTCCCTGCCAGCAGCGCGCGCCGCGTTCGCCCTCCTTGATCACCAGGGTGGGGACGAATTCGCGTAGATCCCGGGCCGCGCCGTCTACGTCGGCCCTGCCAGTCAGTTTCCTGGCTTCCACGGCGTTGGGCATGAACAGGTCCAGCAGGCCAAGAATCTCGCGCAGCAGCGGGTCTTCAAGTGTTTGCTCGCGATGCTGGCAATCCATGGACACTTCAATGGCGCCAGCCCTGCATTCACGCAGCAGATCCGGCAGTCGAGCGTCCACGACCAGGCCGCTGAAGTGCAGGTGTCGAATTCGTTGTTCATTCAAGTGCCTTTTCGCCAGCTCAACGGGGTCGGGCGCCGGGTCTACGAAGGAAACGAAGGCGCGCTCGCTGTGGAGCGGCAGGGCCACGGTTACCCGTCGGAGGGGCGCATCCTCTTGCGAAACCAGGTCCAGACCCAGGCCTTCCTCAAGGGCCCATTCGCGAATGAAACGACTGAAAAAGTCGCTGCCCAGGGCGCCCGCCCAGCCCACACGCAGACCCAGACGTTTCATGGCGACGACCGTGTTGAGCATGCCCCCCGGGACCACGTGCAGGTCCTGGCACCAGATTTCCGTACCCAGTTCAGGAAAGGAAGGCATCCCGGTGAAAATGACGTCGCAAAAATAGTTGCCAGGAACGAGAACGTCGTAGTCCATCAGCGCCAGGTACCGACGATGTCCCGGTGCGCCTGATAAAAGGCGTCGAACAGTCTTTCGGCGAGCGGCCATGAACCGACAAGGGGGTGGGCACAAAGGGCCTGCACGGCCAGCGAACGGGAACGCTGCAGGATGGCCCGCGACGCCAGCCGTTCATAGACCTTGACGCTGCGCATAAGGGCCAGATGTCGGTTCGGAACGGCGCCGATCGCCCCTGGCTTTGGCCCCTTGCCGTCGACGCGGCAGCTGACTTCAACGACGTCATTCGCGTCCATGCCGGCGATGGCGCTTCCGTTGGGGACGTTCAGCCCTGTCCACGCAGGCCGGTCCCGGGCGATGGCTTCCACGCAGCCCAGCGCCACGGCGGCATAACCTTCGTCATCTTCGCCCACCGGCTCCTGCAGCCTGCGGTCGGCGCCGCCTCGAGCATGGGACATGTAGCTTTTGCTGCGCCGGGCCATTAATTCCTGCCAGATCGCAAGTTGTCCGTCAACGTCGCCGGCGGCCCGCAGTTTGCCAAGCAACTGCTGCGTCAGGCGCGCCACCTCCCTCTTCCTCTCTCTCTCCCTCTCTCTCTTCCTCTCTCTCTCTCCCTTTCTCCCTCTCTCTCCTCTCTCCCTCCCTCCTTTCTACCTCTCTCTCCCCTTCTCTCAACTTCCTCTCCCTCTCTCTCCCTCTCTCTTC
>DAOUIB010000363.1:0-3327 GCA_034428275.1 Anaerolineae bacterium | reverse complement strand
AGCAGGAAGCCGAAGGGGCGGACATCGCCGCGCCGACCAGCCCTCTGGCGGAGGACCCCTTCGTCACGCAGATGCGCAACGTCCATGACGTGCTGGCCGGTGGCGCCGCTCCCCGTTGCAGCGCGGCGGAAGCGCTGGCCGCCTTGCGTATCGCCCTGGCCGCCCGTGAATCCGCCCGTTGCGGTTGGCCGGTGAGGCCCGACGAACTCGACGGGGAGGCGCACTGATGACCTCCCTGCGGGTGGCCCTGCTCAGCAGCGCGCACGTACACGCGGCGGGTTGGCTGGAGGGACTGCGCCAGCGACCGGAGGTGAAGGTGATCGGCGTGGCGGACGAAGACGAGGCCCGCGGTCGCGCCTTTGCCGCGGAACATGGGCTGACCTGGTCCGCTTCATACGAGGCGCTGCTGGCGGAAGCGCCCGACGCCGTGGTTATCAACAGCGAAAACACGCGCCACGGGGCGCTGGTCGAACTGGCCGCCGCTGCCGGGGCGCACATTTTGTGCGAGAAGCCCCTGGCGACCGCGGCCGCTGAGGCGCGGCGGATGGTCGCGCGCTGTGACGACGCCGGCGTCACGCTGATGACGGCCTTTCCTATGCGTTTCAGTCCGGCCGTGATCGCCGCGCGCGAGGCCCTGCTGGCCGGCAATCTGGGGCGCGTCTACGGCTGCAACGCTACCAACCAGGGGCAGTTGCCGACCCAGGCGCCCTGGTTCATCGAGCCGCAGCTGGCCGGCGGCGGCGCGCTGATGGACCACGTCGTGCACGTGGCGGACCTGCTGCGCTGGTTCTTCGGCAGCGAGGTGCGCGAGGTCTACGCCCTTGCCAACCGCATCCTGCACCAGGAACTGGAGCCGCAGGTGGAGACCGGCGCCGTCGTCCTGCTGGACTTTGAAGACGGCAGCTTTGCCAGCATCGACTGCAGCTGGAGCCGCCCGCCCGAATATCCGACCTGGGGCAACGTGAAACTGGAGATCGTCGGCGAGGGCGGCCTGCTGACGCTGGACGCCTTTCGTCAGGCCAGCATCGTCTACCGGCGCGGGACGCCCGGCGCGCGACTGGCCTACTGGGGCTCGGACGCCAACCAGGGCCTGATCGACGACTTTGTGGACTCCCTGCTGCAGGGGCGGCCGCCCGCGATCAGTGGCGAGGACGGCGTCCGGGCCAGCGCCATCGCGGAGGCGGCGCTGCAGTCCGCGCGCAGCGGTGAGCCGGTGCGACTCCAAAACGAAGGGGACGCCCGGTGAAGAACTGCGCAATGAAAGGCATTCGCCGGGAAGCATGGCCCTGGCCCGCGTACACTCCGGGAAGGGCCGAATCGGGCCCGATGAGACTGCGGACAGGCTGCCGCGCCGGAACGCGCGCCCTCTTTTCAGATGGTCGATCGCGCGACGGGACGCAATGCTCTCGCATCGTTTACGAAGAAACGGAAAGAACGATATGCCCAGGATGACAGGCGCCAGGCTGCTCGCGGAGACCGTCCACGCCTGTGGCATATCCCACGTCTTTTTCATGCCCTATATCGCGCCACGCGCCCTGATGGAGATGGAGAAACTGGGAATCAGGCGCGTGCAGACCCACGGCGAAAAGGCCGCTGCCTACATGGCCGACGCCTGGGCCCGCGTCAGGCGCGCGCCGGGCCTGTGTATGGCGCAGTCCGTCGGTGCGCTCAACCTCGCCGCCGGCCTGCAGGATGCCTGGCTCTCCTGCTCCCCCGTCGTCGCCATCACCGGGCGCGAGCATCAGCGCCACCAGTTGCGCCACGCCTATCAGGAAGTCGATCACCGGGGGCCCTTTGCGGCGGTCAGCAAATACAGCGCCTGCGTCACCCGTCCGGAAGAACTCTCGCATCACCTGAGACAGGCGTTCCGCGCCGCAACCAGCGGCACGCCGCAGCCGGCACACCTCGATTTTGAGGGCATTGATGGCGGCGCGGTCGTTGACGTCGAAGCCGATCTTGACGTCATCGTCGAGCCGCAATTTGCCCGCCTGCCGCCCTTCCGTCCGGTCGCCGACCAGGACTCGATCGCGGCCGCGCTCAGCCTGCTAAATGCCGCGCGGCAGCCTGTGATCGTCGCCGGCGGCGGTGTCACCGCGTCCGATGCCCGCGCCGAACTCATCGCCCTGGCGGAGAAACTCTCCGTTCCGGTGGCGACAGCGCTGAACGCCAAGGCCATGTTTCCGGCAGATCACCCGCTGGCCGTTGGCGTGCCCGGGTCCTACTCGCGCCCCTGTGCCAACCAGATCCTCTGCGAGGCCGATCTCGTATTCTTCATCGGCAGCCACAGCGGCGGCCAGGTCACCAACAACTACACAATCCCGCCACCAGGTGTCAATGTCATTCAACTCGATATCAATCCGGCAGAGATCGGCCGCAATTATGCGGTGACGGTCGGCTTGCAGGGTGACGTCCGCAATACGCTGCGTCAGATGCTGGCGACCTCGCCAGGCGCTTCGCCGCGCACAGAATGGATCGAAAGTGTGCAAAAACGGGTGCGGGACTGGTGGGAAACTGTGGCGGACCATTATCACAGGGATGACGAGCCCATCCGTCCCGAGCGCCTGTGCAAGGCATTGAGCGGGGGCCTGCCCGCCGACGCCATTCTGGTGTCCGATACCGGCCACTCCGGCGTGTGGACCGGCACCATGCTCGATCTTCGTCATCCCGGACAGTCCTATATTCGTTGCGCCGGCTCGCTCGGGTGGGGACTGCCCGCCGCGATGGGCGCCAAATGCGCCGCGCCGGACCGACCCGTCGTCTGCTTCACCGGCGACGGCGGCATCTGGTACCACCTCGCAGAGCTGGAAACCGCCGTCCGCTGCGGCATCAATACCGTCACCGTGGTCAACAACAATCACTCGCTCAATCAGGAGCGCGACGGTGTGGAAGCGATTTACGGCGAACGTAGCGCCGCTTCGGACGAGCTGTGGCGCTTCGAAGACTGCGACTTCGCGAGGATCGCCGACTCGATGGGCTGCCTCGGCCTCACGGTCAGGCGCGCCAGCGAGATCGAAAGCGCGCTGGAACAGGCGATCGCCGCGGATCGTCCTGCCGTCATCGACGTGAAGACGGACATCGAGGGGATCGCCCCGCGTGCGTGGCGGCCGGCCGCCGGCCGTCCTGGCGTGACCAACGCAAGGCTGGCGCGGGGCAGGAACGCGACATGAAGATCACCGCCATCGAGAGTCTGCGCTGGGCGGCCTGGCCGCGCCTGGCCGTCGTGCGCGTGCACAGCGACAGCGGGCTCATCGGGCTGGGTGAAACGGTGGACAAGCTGCCGGGGGCGGTGGCCGCCCTGCACGGCACCATCGCGCCGCTGGCCCTGGG
>DAOUIB010000362.1:0-5368 GCA_034428275.1 Anaerolineae bacterium | reverse complement strand
ATCTCCGCCGTAGACGCGCGGCCGCCCAGATCGCTCGTGTGGACGCCGTCGGCGAGGGCAGCGGCCACTGCCGCCTCAACGCGCGCAGCCGCTTCCCCCTGCCCCAGGTCCCGCAGCATCAGCGCCGCCGAGAGGATCAGACCGCAGGGGTTGGCGATGCCCTGGCCGGCGATGTCCGGCGCGCTGCCGTGCACAGGTTCGTACATGGAGGGGAACTCGCCCGTCGGGTCGAGGTTGGCGCTGCTGCTGAGGCCAACGCTGCCCGCCAGCGCGCCGCCCAGGTCGCTGAGAATGTCGCCATACATGTTGGTCGTGACGATCACGTCGAAGGCGCCCGGGGCCTGCACGAATTTCATCGTGGCGGCGTCCACCAGCAACAGGTCCGTCGTCACGTCGGGATAGTCGCGCGCGACGTCCTCGACGATCGCGTCCCAGAATTTCATGGTATGCAGGATGGCGTTTGACTTGGTGACGTTGGTCACGTGACGCCGCCGCCCCCGCGCCAGCTCGAAGGCGTGACGCGCGATGCGCTCGACGCCGGCCCGCGTCAGCACGGTGGTCTGAATGGCGACGCCGTTTTCCCAGTCACGATGCAGTACGCCGCCGGGTCCGGCGTATTCGCCCTCGCTGTTCTCGCGCACGATGAGCATGTCGAAGGCCGGGTTGCCGCGTAGCGGCGTGGGCACGCCGGGGAAGCTGCGCACCGGCCGCAGGTTGGCATACTGCCGGAACTGCTTGCGAATCTGGAAGACGAATTCCCAGGAGGCGCGCTCGTCGCTGACCTCCGGGTGACCGGCGGCGGCGAAGAGAATCGCGTCGAAGTCGCGCAGGGTCGAAAGCCCGTCGGCCGGCATGAACTCGCCCTGGCGCAGGAAGTGTTCCGCGCCCCAGGGGAAGGACTCGCAGCGCAGGTTTACGCCGGCATGACGGGCCGCTGCCTGCAACACGGCCAGGGCCTGCGGCATGATTTCCGGGCCGATGCCGTCGCCCGGCAGGACGGCGATGTCGAATGTTGTTTTCAAGTGGTTGCCTTTCCGAGGAAGAATGTCAGTTCAGGCGGCCGGCCTGACGCAGTTGCTCCTCGATCCAGATGTAGGTCTGTTCCATCCCCTGTTCCAGACTGACCTGCGGCCGCCAGCCCAGCACCTTTTCGGAACGGGTGTTGTCGCTGTTGCGGCCGCGCACGCCCTGGGCCTTCGTCAGGTCATGGCGGCGGCGAATGCGCTTGCCCGCCACCCTGGCCACGATGTCGACCAGCTCGTTGATGGTCACGAGGCGGTCGTCGCCGATATTGAGCGGCTGCGCGTGATCGGAGCGCATCAGGCGCAGGATGCCCTCGACGCAATCGCTGACGTGGCAGTAGGAGCGGGTCTGCAGGCCGTCGCCCCAGACCTCTATTTCGCCGCCGTCGGGCGCGAGCGCCACCTTGCGCGCGATGGCCGCCGGCGATTTTTCCCGTCCGCCGTCCCAGGTGCCCAGCGGGCCATAAATGTTGTGAAAGCGCGCCACGCGGGTCTCGAGGCCGTAGTCCTCGCGATAGAAGCGGCAGAGGCATTCGGCATACAGTTTCTCGTGGCCGTAGCCGTCCTCGGGGTCGGAGGGCCAGGCGTCTTCCTCCTTCAGGGGCGTGACGTCGGCCTCCTGTTGCAGGTGCTGGGGATAGATGCAGGCGCTGGACGCGAAAAAGGCCCGTTTGACGCCGGCCTCGCGCGCGGCCTCCAGCGTGAGCAGGTTGATGAGCGTGTTGTCGTGCACGATGTCGGCGGCCATGCCCTCGCCGCGGCGCCGCTCGATAAAACCGATGCCGCCCATGTTGGCGGCCAGCATGTAGACCTCGTCCACGTCCGCCACGGCTTGCTCCGCGGCCTCGCGCCGTCGCAGATCCAGCAGCAGGAATTCATGGGCCTGGCTGGGCGCGTATTCAGGATGTTTCACGTCCACGCCGCGCACCCGTTCGCCGCGCGCGACCAGTTCATTGACCAGATGATGGCCGATAAAGCCGCCGGCGCCGGTGACGAGAATATGCATGGGCCCTGTCCTGCATCGTGATCGCCGGGCCAGTATACATGAATTGCTCTCCCGCCGTCCCGCAGGACGGGCCCGTGGCGGCCGCCGGAACAGGTCCCATTGTGCTGTCCTGATCGATAGCCCTTCTCCCCCCTCTCCCTGCGGTTGTGGCTCCCGCGACTCAGCGGGAAAGGGTTTGGGTTGAAGGCAGTTATGGGTTGCGCCCTCACCCCCCGGCCCCCTCTCCCTCAGGGAGAGGGGGAGAATGTGTGCTCCAGATTCGTTTCCTATGGGCAAGATCGAACATTAAAGTCCCTCTACCTCAGGGAAGGCCCCCGCGACCGAGCGGGACGGGGGTTCCTCGACTGAGCGAGAACGAGTAATTTGGCACCTTCTTCTGTGGCCTTCTCCCCCTCTCCCTGAGGGAGAGGGGGCCGGGGGGTGAGGGCCCGTGACCTGCACCTCTGTTCGTCCAGGCCCTTCACCTGAAACTATCCCACCAGCAACCAGTACTTGACAGGAACAGCGCTCCGCGCTAGATTTAGACAAGTCTAAAACTCGGACGGAGACTCCGATGAATTGCAAACTAATGGTTGTCCTCCTGCTGGCCGGCCTGCTGGCAGCCAGTGGCAGCCTCGCCGCACAGGACGACGCGCGTCCCCTGGTCGTCGCCACGACCACCCAGGCGCGTGACGCTCTTGAGATTGTCGCCGGGGAGCGCATAGAGCTCATCGGCCTGATGGGCGCGGGCGTGGACCCGCACCTCTATCGCCCGACCGAGGCCGACGTTCGCGCCATGAACCGCGCCGACGCCATTTTCTACAGCGGCCTGCACCTGGAGGGCCAGTTCGGCGACGTGCTGGGCGCGCTGGGCGAACGCGACGTTCTCGTGGTCGCCCTGTCCGACCCGGTGAAAAAGGCGGGCTACACCATCGGCGGCTTCACGCTGTCGGAGACCTACAACAACGTCGATGACCCGCATTTCTGGTTCGATCCGCGCAACTGGCAGCTCAGCATTGACTACCTGGCGGAACAGTTGACCCTGCTCGACCCGGCCGGCGCCGACGTGTATGCGCGGCGCGCCACGGACTACAGCGATCAACTCGAGAGGCTTTTCGACTGGGCCAGCGAGGCCATGGCCACCGTGCCGGAAGGCCAGCGCGTGCTGGTGACCTCCCACGATGCCTTTCAGTATTTCGGTCAGGCCTTCGGCTGGGAGGTGCGCGGCCTGCAGGGGCTGAGCACCGAGGACGAGGCCGGCGTGGCGGATGTCCAGGCGCTGGTGGACTTCGTGATCGAGCGCGACATTCCCGTGCTCTTTGTTGAGAGCAGTGTGCCGCCCAACGCCATCGAGTCCGTGCGCGAGGGGGCCGCGGCCCAGGGGCACGACATTGACGTCGGGCTGCGCGAACTCTATTCGGACGCCATGGGCGCGCCGGAGGAATTTGGCGGCACCTATATCGGTATGCTGGCCGAGAACGTCAGTACCGTCTTGCAGTCCTGGGGCCTGGCCTTGCCTCCCTGGCCGGTAGAGGTCCTGCCGGCCCTGCCGGACGAACTGGTCGGGGCGGATGCCGACGCGCCTTGAACCCGACGCCGGCACTGCACATTGAAGACCTGACGGTCGCTTTCGACAGCCGGCCCGCGCTCTGGGACGTTGACCTGGCGGTGCCGGAAGGCGTCCTGATGGCCGTTGTAGGCCCCAATGGCGCCGGCAAGACCACCCTCATCCGCGCTGCGCTGGACCTCATCCCGCGCGCGGCCGGCTCGGTGCGCATCTTCGGCGACTCCGTCGCCAGGGCGCGCGGGTTGACGGGCTACGTACCGCAGCGCGGCAGCGTCGACTGGGACTTCCCGACCACCGTGCAGGACGTGGTGATGATGGGCCTTTACGGTCGCTTGGGCTGGTTGCGCCGGCCGGGCGCCGCCGAACGGGATCGCACCCGCCAGGCGCTGGAGCAAATCGGCATCGCCGACCTGGCGACGCGGCAGATCAGCCAGCTCAGTGGCGGCCAGCAGCAGCGCACCTTCCTGGCTCGCGCGCTGGTGCAGGACGCGCGGCTGTATTTCATGGACGAGCCCTTCGCGGCCGTCGACGCCATCACGGAGCGCGCCATCGTCAGCCTGCTGCAGGAGCTGCGCGCCCGCGGGCGCACGGTCGTCGTCGTGCACCATGACCTGCAGAGCGTACCGGACTATTTCGACCAGGTGACCCTGCTCAACGTCGAGGTCATCGCCAGCGGGCCCACCGCCGAGGTCTACAGCGAGGACAACCTGCGCCGCACCTTCGGCGGGCGCGTCGCCGGCATCGCCCGTCTGACGGAGGAGGCGAACTCTTGAGCCACGCCGGCGGACGGAACTGGAAGACGGTTGCGGCCCTGCTGGCGCTGTCCCTGGCGGTCATCCCCCTGGGTCTCGCTCTCGGCAACATCCGCGTGGACTACACCCTGGTGACGGTGGCGGCCGGCGGCGCGGTGCTGGGTATCGTTTGCGGCGTGCTGGGCAGCTTCGCCGTGCTGCGCCAGCAAAGCCTGCTGGGCGACGCGCTGTCGCACGCCGCGCTGCCGGGCGTGGCGCTGGCCTTTCTGCTGGCGGGACGGGAACTGGGCTGGCTGCTGCTGGGCGCGGGCATCGCCAGCTGGCTGGGCGTCCTGCTGATCAACAGCCTGGTGCGCCGCACGCGGCTCAAACAGGACGCGGCGATGGGCGTCGTGCTGGCGGCCTTTTTCGCCTTCGGCATCACCTTGCTGACCTACATTCAGTCGCGCAACGATGCCAGCCAGGCGGGGCTGGACCAGTTCATCTTCGGTCAGGCCGCTGCCATTCGCCGCCAGGACGTGGTGCTCATCAGCGCCGTGGGGCTGGCGGCCTTCCTCGTCCTGATCGCGCTGTGGAAGGAATTCAAGCTCATCACCTTTGACCCGGCCTTCGCCCAGGCCAACGGCTTCCCCCTGCGCCTGCTGGACGTGACGCTGTCCACCCTGATCGTGATTGCGATCGTGCTGGGGCTGCAACTGGCGGGGGTGGTGCTAATGGTCGGGCTGTTGATCGCCCCGGCGGTGGCGGCGCGGCAGTGGACGCGGCAGCTGGACCAGATGCTGGTGCTGGCCGGCATCTTCGGCGGCCTTGCCGGGGCGGGCGGCGCCATATTCAGCGGCCTGCAGCAGGGCCTGCCCACCGGCCCGCTGATCATCGTGGCGGCCGTGGCGATTGTGGCCTTGTCCATCGCCCTGGCGCCGGAAAGGGGCCTGCTGTGGCGGGCCTGGCGCCAGCGCCGCGACCGGCAACGCTTCGCCGCGCAGCAGGTGTTGCAGGATATTCATCGCCATGCCACGCAACACCGGGACCCGCGCTACCCGGC
>DAOUIB010000361.1:0-8169 GCA_034428275.1 Anaerolineae bacterium | reverse complement strand
CCGTCTACCGGGCGATGGACCTTGCCGGCGTCGATCGCGTCGGCGTGGCGGACACGGTCGGCATCGCCGACCCCTTGCGCACCCACAGCCTGATCAGCAGTTTGCGCCAGGCGGTGCAGTGCGACATCGAGTTTCATGGCCACGATGACAGCGGCTGCGCAGTCGCCAACGCCTGGTGCGCCCTGCAGGCCGGCGCGACGCACGTTGACACCACGGTGCTGGGTATCGGCGAACGCAATGGCATCACGGCGCTGGGGGGCCTGGTGGCCCGCATCTACACGGTCGACCCGCAACTTGTGCGCAAGTACGACTTGCCCCTGCTGCGCGAAATCGAGGATCTGGTGTCACAAAGGGTCGGCATCGACGTGCCCTTCAACACGCCCATCACCGGGCGCACTGCCTTTCATCACAAGGCCGGCGTACACACCAACGCGGTGCTGCAGAACCCCACCAGCTACGAGGCCATCGACCCGGCAGACTTCGGCATTGCGCGCAACATCGACGTCGCCCATCGCCTGGTGGGCTGGAACGCCGTGCGCGACCGGGCGGCCTCCCTGGGCATGGCGCTGGACGAGCCGGAATTGCGCGCGGCCACGCGTCGCATCAAGGCGCTGGCGGACGAGAGGCGCATCTCGCTCGCCGACGTGGACCAGGTGCTGCAGGACGCTGTCACGGAGCCCGGCTGATGGTGGGCGCGACCTTCAGCGAGAAGGTCCTGGCGCGTAACGCCGGTCGCGCGCGGGTTCAGCCCGGCGAGGTGCTCGACATTACGCCCGACGTGGTGCTCAGCCACGACAACAGCGCCGCGATCCTGCGGCTTTTCGGACAATTGCCGCAAGCAGGAGTGCGATATCCGGGGCGTCTGGCCATCACGCTGGACCACGCCGTTCCTCCGCCCACGCCGCAACATGCGCAGAACCACGCGGAGATTCGCCGCTTTGTGGCGGAGCAGGGTATCCCGCACTTCTTCGAGATGGGTCGCGGCATCTGTCATCAGGTGCATTGCGAAGAGGGCGTGGTCGGGCCCGGCATGGTCCTGCTGGGCGCGGACAGCCACAGCACGCATTGCGGCTGGCTGGGGGCCTTTGGCGCCGGCGTGGGACGCACGGAGGTCGCGGCGCTGTGGGCCACGGGCGAATTGTGGCTGCGCGTGCCCGAGACTTTGCGCATCAGCCTGTCCGGGCGACTGGCGTCGGGCGTGATGTCCAAGGACCTCGCACTGCAACTCATCGCCCGCCTGGGCGCGGATGGCGCCAACTACATGGCGGTCGAATTCGACGGGCCGGGTGTGGCGACCCTGTCGCCGGACATGCGGGCCGCGTTGGTCAACATGATGGCTGAAATGGGCGCCAAGAACGCCTTCATCGCGCCGGACGGGGCCACATGGCGCTGGCTGGAGCAGCAACTGCGCCGAAATCGTGCGGAGGACTGGCAGGAGCGTTTGTCTTTCTTCCGCGATCGGGCATTGCGGCCTGATGAGGACGCCCCCTGCGCGCGTCAACTGGACGTCGCTCTGGACGAGATCGAAGCGATTGTTTCCTGTCCCCACCGCGTTGACAACGCTCAGCCGGTGACGGCCCTGACGGGCACGAGGGTCGACCTGGCCTTCATCGGCACCTGCACCAATGGCCGTCTGGAGGACCTGGCGGCGGCGGCCGAGGTCGTGCGCGGGCGACGGCTGCGCGCCCGGCTGCTGGTGATTCCGGCCTCGTCCCAGGTCCTGGCTGACGCCGTGAATGCAGGTTACCTGGCTGACTTAATCGAGGCGGGCGCCAGCATCGGCACACCGGGCTGCGGGCCCTGCATGGGCGTTCACGCCGGCGTACTGGCGCCCGGCGAAGTCTGCATCAGCAGCGCCAACCGCAACTTTCGCGGGCGCATGGGCCAGCGGGACGCCGAAATCTATCTGGCGAATCCGGCGGTGGTCGCCGCCAGCGCCGTGGCCGGCGAGATCGTGCATCCGGCCCACCTGCTGGCTGAGGCCTGAAGGGGATGCGCAGCAGACACCGCATCCGGGCCTACGGCGACCACGTCAACACCGACGTGATTTTCCCCGGCAAATACACCTACAGCGTGCAGCATGATCCGGCGGCGCTGGCGCGGCACGCCCTGGAAGACCTGGACCCGTCCTTCGCCAGTGACGTGCGGCCCGGCGACGTCATCGTGGCCGGCCGCAACTGGGGCAACGGCAGCAGCCGCGAGCAGGCCGTAACCTGTCTGCTGGCCTGCGGCCTGCACGCCGTCATCGCGGACTCCTTTGCGCGCATCTACTTTCGCAACGCCATCAACAACGGGCTGCTGGCGCTGGCCTGTCCCGGCGTATCTGCGCTGGCGCAGACGGGCATGGAACTGGTTCTGGACCTGGAAGCCGGCGAACTTGAGCTTGACGGGGAGACCCTGCGCTTTGCGCCCCTGCCGCCCTCCGTGCGCCACATCGTCGCGGCCGGCGGGTTGCTTGCGTCTCTCAAGGCGGCGAGAGGGCAACAATGAGGGGGCAGGCCAGGCCCGCCCCCCGAGATTTCAGTCTTCGTAACGAATATCGACCTGGCGGCCGGAGCTTGCTGATTCCTCGATGGCATCGGTGATGACGTTGTTGCGATAGCCATCGACGAAGGTCGCGCCCCAGGGGGCCACGTCCTTGTCATTGACGATGCAATCGAAGAAGTGGTGGAATTCGTGGAGGAAGGTGTGCTCCCAGCCGATCATGTGGCCGGGCGGCCACCAGTGCTCCCAGTAGGGATGGTGGTCCTCGCTGATCAGCACGTTGGTGAAGCCGAGAGTCTCTTGCCGGCCATCGTTCCAGTAAACGTCCAGCTCGTTCAGCCGCTCGAGGTTGAAGCGGATGCTGCCGTTTTCACCGTTGACTTCCCACATGTTGCCGTTGCGGTGACCGATGGCGAAGCGCGTGGCCTCAATCGTGCCGAGGGCGCCGTTATCGAATTCGAGAAGCGCCGTCACAGCATCGTCCACGTCGACCGTGGCGCGTCCGCCCACGCCATCGGGACGTTCGTCGATGAAGGTCTTCTTCATCCCCATGACGCGCGTGGGCTCGCCGACCAGGAAACGGCCGATATCGAGAATGTGGGAGGCGAGGTCGCCGAGTGAACCGCTGCCGGCAACTTCCTTGCTGAAGCGCCAGGCCATCGGGAATTCGGGGTCGACGATCCAGTCCTGCAGGTAAACGGCGCGGAAGTGGTAGATGCGCCCCAGCGCGCCGCTCCTGATCAATTTGCGCGCCTGAATGATTGCGGGCACAAAGCGGTAGTTGTAGGCCACCATGTGCTTGACGCCGGCCTTGACCGCGGCGTCGAGCATGCCCTTCGCCTCTTCGGCCGTGCGTGCCAGCGGCTTCTCGCAAAAGACGTGTTTGCCGGCCCCGGCCGCGGCGATGCAGGGTTCGGCGTGGACGTTGTTGGGGCCGCCGTTGTCGAAGACCTGGACGGCGTCGTTCTCCAGCATGTCCTGCCAGCGGGTGTAGCGATGCTGGTAGCCATAGCGATCGGCGGCGGCGTTCAGGTTGGCCTCGTTGCGGCCGGAAAGCGCCACGAGACGCGGGATGGCGACCGGCGGATACATGTTGTAAGGAATGCTCAGGAAGGCGTTGGTGTGGGCATTGCACATGAAGGCGGTGCCCAGCAGACCGATTCCCAGTTCCGGGGCTTCCACGTCGCCACCGGCAACGGCGCCCATACGGGAGATGCCACCTGCTTCGCTCATGACTTCTTCTCCTTACTCGGCAAAGGATGCATCGAAGGCGCGTCCGGACTTCTCGAAGTCGGCGTTGCGCACGAAATCGACTGATTCGGCAGCACCGTGTTCACGGTCCATGCCGCTGTCTTCCCACTCGACCGAGAGCGGTCCGTCGTAGCCGATGCGATTCAGGGCCCGGATCATGCCTTCAAAATCGACGTCGCCGCGACCGGGCGAGACAAAGTCCCAGCCGCGTTTGTAATCGCCAAATTGCAGATGCGACGAAAGGATGCTGTTGACGCCATTCAGCGTAAGGCGCGAATCCTTGACGTGTACGTGGTAGATGCGGTCCTCGAAGCGATCGATGAACAGCACCGGGTCAAACATCTGGTGTATGAAGTGACTGGGGTCAAAGTTGAAGCCGAAGGCCGGCCTCCGGTCGAGGGCCGCCAACGCCAGTTCCGAGGTGTGGATGTCGTAGGCGATTTCCGTCGGGTGCACTTCCAGGCCAAAGCGGACCCCTGCTTCGTCGAAGACATCCAGAATCGGGTTCCAGCGATCGGCGAATTCGCGGTAACCGGCGTCGATGAGCTCCGGCGACGTCGGCGGAAAGTGATAAAGCAGATGCCACACGGAACTTCCCGTGAAGCCGTTCACGACGTCCACGCCGAAGGCGCGCGCGGCGCGCGCGGTGTTGGCGATCTCGGCGGCAGCGCGCTCGTTGACGCCATCGGCGTCGCCATCGCCCCAGACGTAGGGCGGGACGATGTCCTGGTGGCGCGCGTCGATGCGGTCGCAGACCGCCTGGCCGACGAGGTGGTTGGAAATGGCGAAACACTGCAGACCGTGTTTGGCCAGGATGTCATGGCGGGTCTGGAGGTAACCGTCCTCCTCAAGGGCGCGATTGACCTCGAAGTGATCGCCCCAGCAGGCGAGTTCAAGGCCGTCATAGCCCCATTCGGCGGCCTTCTGCGCCAGGGTATCCAGCGTCAGATCGGCCCATTGCCCGGTAAACAGCGTAACTGGTCGTGCCATGGAATCCCCTCCCGCAGTGCCCCTGAATGCAATGCGGGCAGTGTAGCGCGGGACGGTCGCTGCTGCCACGGCCCGCAGGGCGCGAGGGGGTCATGCCGGCTTTCAGTCGCTCGCCTGGCCGGCAGCTTCGATCAGCCCGCGCATATAGCCCACCGCGTAGATTTTGCCGAGCAGCATGTAACCCGGATGCTCGTTGCTCTCGCCCTCCAGTGTGGGGGCATGGTCCGGGCGCAGCGGGCCGGCGAAGCCGACCTCGCGCCAGGCGCGCATGCAGGCCAACATGTCGGTCGGCCCTTCATCATGGAAGACCTCGTCAAAATCGGGCACCTTGTCGCTGACATCGCGGAAGTGCACAAAGAAGACTTTTTCCCGGGCGCCGAATTCCCGGATGGCGGCCGGGACGTCCGGCACGTCGCGCATGGCGGCGAAATTGCCCTGGCAAAAGGTCAGGCCGTTGTTGGGCGAGGGCGCCAGGTCGATGACGCGGCGAAAGGCGGCGGCGCTGCGCATGATGCGCGCGATGCCGCGGATGGGAGAAATGGGGGGATCGTCGGGGTGCAGGGCGAGTTTGACGCCGGCCTGCTCGGCGACGGGCAGGACGCGCCTCAGAAAATATTCGAAATTCTGCCAAAGTCGCTCCTCGCCGACCTCGCCGTATTCGGTGAGCGGAGCCTTCGCCATGAGTTCGTGCCGGTAGCTGCTGACGAGGGCCCCGCCACGGCCGCGATCGGCCATCGAGGTGCGCAGCCAGCCGAAGGCGGTCATGAAGTTGTAACAAAGGACGGGGATCCCGGCGGCGCCCATGTTGGCCAGCGATTCGCAAAAGTGAACGATGTCGTCATCCCGGCCCGGCAGGCCCAGTTTGATGTTGTCGCTGATCGGGATGCTCTCGATGACGCTGAGTCGCAGGCCGGCGGCCTCAATGCGCTGGCGCAATCGCAGCAGGGCAAGAAAGTCCCAGACCGGGCCGCTGTCTTCCGCCGGCCGGCCGGCGACGATATCGCTGACGCCAATCTGGGCGGCGAGACGGAGCGTGCCGTCGTCGGGCGACATGGGCAACAAGGCGATGCGCATGGCGACTGTCTCCAGCTTTTCCGGGATTGTAGCCACGATCGGGCCGGAAAACCCCGCACCGACCGGAGCGCGTAACACGGCGGACATTCGCCGCATGCTATACTGCCGACCCATGCGGCTCTGAGACGGAAGGGAACGCCCGTGTTTCGCTGGGGAATCATCAGCACAGGTCGAATCGCCAACGACTTCGCCGTCGGTGTCAGTCAACTGCCGGACGCCACGGTGCTGGCCGTTGGCTCACGCACGCAGGAGGCGGCCGATGCCTTCGGCGACCGTCACGGCGCCGAACGCCGCTACGATTCCTACGAGGCCCTGGCCGCCGACTCCGACCTGGACGCGATTTACGTCGCCACGCCGCACCCCTTCCATGCCCCGAATTGCATCGCCTGCCTTGAGGCGGGCGTGGCCGTGCTCTGCGAAAAGCCATTCACCATCAACGCCGCCGAGCTGGAACAGGTGGTGACTCTGGCGCGTGAGAAAGGTCTCTTCCTGATGGAGGGCATGTGGTCGCGCTTTATGCCGGCCACGGCGAAGCTGCGCGAATTGCTGGCATCCGGCGTCATCGGCGATATCAACATCGTGGACATCGACTTCGGCTTTCGCGCGGCCTTCAACCCGCAACATCGGCTCTTCGCGCCGGAACTGGGCGGGGGCGCCCTGCTGGACATCGGCATCTACTCCCTGTCCTTTGCCTCCATGGTGCTGGGCAAGCCCCAACGGGTCGTCAGTATGGCGCACCTGGGCGAAAGCGGCGTCGACGAGAATGCTGCGATCATCCTGGGCTATGAGAGCGGCGCGCTGACGACGATCAACACGGCCATCCGTACCACCACGCCGCACCAGGCGGTCATCAATGGCACGCTGGGACGCATCACGATGCACCCGCAATACTGGTTTCCGCAGCGAATCACGCTTGAAGTCTACGGGCGTGAGACCAGCGTGATGGAGATTCCGATGAACGGCAACGGTTTCAATCACGAGGCGGCCGAGGTCGCGCGTTGTATTCGGAACGGTCAACTGGAAAGCGACATCATGCCGCTCGATGAATCTCTGGAATTGATGCGGACCATGGACGAGATTCGGGCCCAGTGGGGTCTGCGCTACCCGATGGAGGACGCACGATGAAATACAGCAGCATTGAAGGCGTTGCCAAACCTGTTTCGCGCATCGTGCAGGGCACGGCAGGCACGGCATTCTACGGCAGCGTATCCGACCAACGCGACTATATGCTGGGTCTTTTCGACGACGCCCTGGAACAGGGCATCACGACCTTCGACATGGCGCACAACTATGGCGGCGGAGACGTGGAGCGCTTTTTTGGTCACTGGCTTAAGACCCGCGGCGTGCGCGACGAAGTCGTCATCCTGACCAAGGGCGCCCATCACTCGCAGGACCGCAAACGCGTGACGCCCTTCGACATTGAATCCGACATTCAGGATTCGCTGGCCCGCCTGGGGACGGATTTCCTTGAGATCTACCTGCTGCACCGTGACGACGAGTCGCAGCCTGTCGGCCCCATCGTCGCCAAACTGGACGAGTATCACAGGAAAGGGGTGATCGGCATTTACGGTGGCTCCAACTGGTCGATTGAGCGCCTGCAGGAAGCCAACGCCTGGGCAGCGGCCAACGGGGCGGAGCCCTTCCGCGCCAGCAGCCCGAACTTCAGCCTGGCGGACCAGGTCGCGGTCCCCTGGGAGGGCTGCAGGAGCATCAGCGGGCCGGGCAACCACGATGAACGCGCCTGGTACCAGGAGGCGCAGATGCCGCTCTTCACCTGGTCGAGCCTGGCGGGCGGCTTTTTCAGCGGTCGCTTCCGCCCCGACAATCTTGACAGCTTCAGCGAATATTACGATCGGGTGGTCGTCGACTTCTACTGCAGCGAGGACAACTTTGAGCGTCTGGCCCGCGCGCAGATTCTCGCGCTGGAGAAGAGTCTGACGGTGGCGCAAATCGCCGTGGCCTACATTTTCAACTCCCCGCTGAACGTCTACGCGCTCATCGCCAGCCGCAGCGCCGAAGAGTTGCAGCAAAACATCGAGGCGCTGGAACTGGAGTTGAGCCCGGCCGAAATGGCCTGGCTCGATTTGCTGAGCGACACGCGTTAAAGAGGGCAACCTGTGCGCATTCGCAACGGTCGCATCCTCACGCCTCACGGCGTGCTGGAGGGGCGCGACCTGGTGGTTGCGGAGGGACGCATCCAGGCGCTGGAAGTCCCGGGCGGTGTTGAAGGCGACGTCCTTGACGCGCAGGGACTGTGGGTCGCCCCCGGCCTGATCGACATACACATTCACGGCGCGCTGGGTTGCGACGTCATGGACGCGACGCAGCCGGCGCTGGCGACAGTGGCCCGCTTTCTGGCGCAGCATGGCG
>DAOUIB010000360.1:0-9036 GCA_034428275.1 Anaerolineae bacterium | reverse complement strand
ATATATGGAGAAAGAAGACAATGTCATATAATACTAAACCTGGAGTGGAATGGACACAAATCAGAATTGCCTCAAACTAATTTCAATGACGACAACTCACATTGCGATGAACAGGAGTTTGGTAGACACAATGTCTGTCTATTTCCAGTCTACTGATGTCAAACATTCGAATTACTTCCAGTGATCTTTTCTTCTTCAAGATTGGGATGACAGACAGTGGTATGAACCAAGTGACAGTGAAGGACCCAGGCACTATGCCATTACACATCATGGCACACTTACGAAGGTTGAATGCACACATGTACTTCTGCCGAAACCTTTCAACGTCTTCCAGTGTGACAGTATCAGGCCAGTTATGCCTAACTACCATCTCTCTGAAACCAGGTGGAGGGTCGTCTTCTGTCTTCCTCTGGGCCTGACAGAACAACTTTAAAGGAGTGCGTATTCTGAACTGCTGCAGATCTTCCTTGTATACCTCCATTTTTCTAGTCACAGCCACAAAAGAGAGGTCTTTCTGGGACAAAGCTTGAATAAGTTCGTCCAAAAGATCATAGGCAAGATAGTTCCAGTAGAAATTCAGACATCCAAACAATTCTCGATGGTGTTCACACTTGTAGAGAGTCTTGTGTTTCTCTTCCAGGAACACTTTGTGCTCATCCATACTGCGGGTGGGGAAGTGCAGCACGGTCTCCATGCCCAGGCGCGATTGCAGCAGGTGGCCGATGGCCCAGGGGCTCATGCGCATGCGCGCGGCGGGGCTGTCGGCGACGTTGATGACGTCGGCGCCGGCCTCCTGCAGGGTGCGGGCAGCGTTGAGCAGGCGCTGCGGCGTGTAGCTGCGCGGCGGGGCCATCTCGACGCTGATGACGAACTCGCGACGCGTCAACTGGTCCGCCAGGCGGGTCGGGCGGTCGGGCGCGAGGTCTTCCTCGTCCTCAATGTGAACGAGCGCGGGCAGCGGCGGCGAAGAGGCCTGCGGGTCGTCGAGGGCCCGGCGCATGGCGGCGACGTGGTCGGGTTGTGTGCCGCAGCAGCCGCCGATGAGGACTGCGCCGAGATCGCGAAAGGTGAGGGCGTAGTCGGCGAAGTAATCGACGGTGGCGGGGTACATCACGCGGTTGCCGACGGCCTCCGGGAAACCGGCGTTGGGCTGGGCGGAGTAGCGTTGGCCCGGCGCGCTGTGCTGCATGGCCTGCAGCAGGCGCGCGATCTGGGCCGGCCCGCTGCTGCAGTTGATGCCGATGATGTCGGCCCCGGCGTCCATCAGGCCGCGGGCGACGGCGCCCGGCAGCCAGCCCAGCTGGGTACGGTCGTCGTTTTCGAAGGTCATCTGGCAGGCGACGGGCATGGACGGGTCAAGTTCGCGCAGGGCGGCCAGGCCTTCCAGCAACTCGTTGAGGTCGCTGAAGGTCTCCAGCACGATCAGGTCGACGCCTTCGGCGAGCAGCGCCTCCGCCTGCTGGCGAAAGGCCGCGCGGGCGTCCTCGCGCGCGACGCGGCCGTAGGGTTGCAGGCGCACGCCCAGGGGGCCGATCGAGCCGGCGAGGTAGAGGCTTTCGCCCTCGCCCTCGCGCATGGCCTCACGGGCCACACGCACGGCGGCGCGGTTGATGGCCGTCAGTTGGTCTTCCAGGCCGTGGTTGGCCAGCTTGAAGCGGTTGGCGCTGAAGGTGTTGGTCTCCAGCAACTCCGAGCCGGCGTCGAGGAAGGCCCGGTGTACGCGCGCCACCCTTTCGGGCTCGTGCAGGCAGAGCGCATCGAAGCAGGCGCCGATCGGCAGGCCCTGCTCGTGCAGCATGGTGCCCATGGCGCCATCGACCAGCAGGGGCTTCGGCTGGCGAATGCGTTGGGCGAAGGGCAGGACTGCCATCAGGGCCTCACTATCGTCTGTTCAGACGCCGCAACTGCTGGCATAGACGAGGCGACCTTCCTGGTCGGGTTGCACGCCCCAGGTGATGGCGGCAAGGCCGCGGTAACGCTCCGCGCGCAGCAGTTCGAGGTTACGTTCGCGCAGCCACTGTTTGAGCGTCTCCTCGTCGTCGTCGGTCTGCAGCACCAGGGTCGTGTAACCCATGCCGCGGGGGCGGAAGAGGTCGTAGTCGGCGGAGATGATTTCCGCGCCCGGATACATCATCTGGCGCGATGTGATGTCCGAGTAGCAGACATGGTCCATCAGCAGCACGAAGAGCAGGATAAACAGTAACCCGCTTAGCACCATGGTGACCAGGGTGCGCCACAGCGGCGGCGGGCGGTGAAAAATCATGCGGTCAACACCGGCGACGGTGGATTCAGGCGTAGCGCCTGCGGCATGGTTCTGAAAGACAAGAATCCCTCCTGAAATCGTTGATGTGACGCGCTTTCAGCCCTGGTCCAGGATCATGGCCGAACGGTCGAGATTGCCGACGCTGAAATAGTGTTATTTGGAATTATACGCGAAAAGGTTAGGCAGCCGGCTAGCAGCTTCACCTTCCTACGTCTTAGATTTCAATTAGGTGCTGTACCAGTAACTGAATGTCAAGGAGCCGCCTCTCAAGATACTCGCGCCGCAAAAATGTTCTACGGTTATGTGCAGCCGTATTTCCCAGTTTTGCGATGTCGCGCAAAATTCTTTTGTTGTCGCTACTAAAATCGAGTTTTTCTTCTTCGCAAGCTTTCTTGATTATCTCACCGAGGCGCAGAAACTCCCCTTCTTTGTTTTTGATCCGTTGTTCAATCTCCTTGGCTTTGTATGCATCGATGAGCAAGGTTTCAACTATTCGTCGCAACATGGCCGCACAAGCATCGTACCAACCGTTTTCGTAAGTTCCATTTATTTGTTTGACTACGCGAATCTGACGTTCGTACTTCTTTTGCTGGAACCAAGCAGGTTCGAGCACCTCATTTGTTCTGGGCTCTTTGCCTTGTAACGGCGGTTTTGAAAACTCGTCGACATCTGCCTGAATGCGCCCGGCGACTCTTAGCGCATCCCTAAGTGATTCGGTCATTGTGGTGGGTCAGCGACTTAGTTGTTGTTGTAAAGATGCTTTGCCATGCTGGCAAATATTTGGTCAATTTGCTCAGAATCTGCATCGGACGCGATGTGGATTTGGACATCTATGTGCAAGGAAGGCAATTGTTTCCGTGCGGGTAAGGGAGCCTGCATTGACTGCGGTCGCTCCGCGTCATG
Source organism: Anaerolineae bacterium (assembly GCA_034428275.1). GTDB lineage: Bacteria > Chloroflexota > Anaerolineae > Aggregatilineales > Phototrophicaceae > JAGWBD01. The sequence continues at coordinate 5,870 of DAOUIB010000360.1, read as the reverse complement.
CTCTTCCGCAGGCACATCTTCTGAGATCGCTTTTTCATCATGCATTTGGCTGAAGTCTGCCAGCGAACACAATGTCTTGAATGCACTAACCATTCGACTGGCAACTGTTTCTCCTGCTCCAGTCTTCACTTTGAAGAAATTCTTCAGTTCTTCATTATCGCGTTCATGGGCATCTGAACGGACTCCATAGAGGTCCGAATAACCCTTCCTTATCGCGCCCGCAAGTACTTTCCCCGATTTGTCCTTGTCTCGGAATTGATTCCACACGGGTGTTGGCACTCTGGACTCATCAAGGAAACCTATGAACTCCAAAACCCCTGGTATGGCGCGATCATTAGACGACGTGTAACCAGCAGAGGTTAGCCAGTCAACAGTTACCTTTTCTGGGGTTTCAAGACTCCCAATTTCATTCAAGAATCGCTCAAGATTCCTTGGTGCCACAACACGGGGGAAATTTGCCATAGTTTTGTCCTTTTCGAGCCTCCAATTGGTCAAGACACTGTAGGCAGAATTTGTTCAAAGTCAACTGGAATACGTCAGAAATCTGAATAGAATCGATAATCGAAAACGGCAGAGACAAAGAAATCCATCGCAACAGTTAGCCCAAGATCTGTTGCGAACGGTCGAGATTGCCGACGCTGAAGTAGCGCGCGGCGGGATGATGGACGACGATGGCGGCCGTGCTCTGCTCCGGCACCCACTGAAAGGCGCTGGTCAGTTCCAGGCCCAGATCGGCCGCGCCCGGCAACAATTGCAACACTGTCTCGTGGTCGGCCAGTTCCGGGCAGGCCGGATAGCCCCAACTGTAACGCTTGCCGCGCTCCGCGGGGATGCCCAGTTCGCGCGCGACGTGCTGATGCACGTAGACGGCGGTGGCCTCGGCGGCCTGCACGGCCAGGCCGTGGAAGAACCAGGCCTCGCTGTATTCGTCGGCGGCCTGCAGGGCGTCGACGGTTTCCGTGGCGACCGCGCCCACAGTCACGATTTGCAGCGCGACGACGTCGACCTGGGCGCCCTCCGCCGGCGCGAAGTAATCGGCGATGCAGAGGCGATCGCCCGTCGCCTGGCGCGGGAAGCTGAAGCGCGCCAGCTCGCGGCGCTCGCCGCCGGCCAGGGCCTCGTGCTGCCAGACGATCAGGTCGTCGCCGTCGCTGCTGGCGGGGAAGTAGCCGTAGACCGCCTGGGGCCGCAGCGAACGCTCGCGCAGGGCCTGGCGGCCCATGGCTTCCAGGCGGGCCGTGAATTCGGCCTCCAGTTGCAGCCACTCCTCGCCGCGGGTGTTCTTCGCGCCCCAGGAGAGGCGGAAGAGTTCCGGCCGGTGGACGTGCTGCAGCACGATCTCCAGAGGCAGGTAGTCGATGGTCTTCGCGCCGAAGAAGGGCGCCTGGGGTATGGACGGCGCCGCGGCCACTGTGCTGCCCCCGTCGGCGCGGGCGCGCTTTCGCCCGGCGGCGGGACGTTCCCGTTCGGCCCTGGCGTCGGCCAGCAGCCCGGTCAGCAGTTCCGGCCGGCGCTGCGGGTCCACCAGGCCGTCGACGACCTCGAGGCCCTCGAAGGCGTCCCGGCAATAGAAGACGCCCGGGGCGTAGGGCTGGCCGTCGTCCTCAAGGAAGAGGATGCGGCGACCGAAGCGACGGTTGATGGCCGCGCCGCCGATGAGCACCGGGTAGTCGAGGTCGCGCCGCGCCAGTTCGTTGACGATCAGCGGCATCTGCTTCGAGGTGCTGACCAGCAGCGCGCTCAGGCCGATGGCGTCGGCGCGCAGCTCCTGGGCCTGGTCGATGATGGTGTTGGCCGGCACCTGCTTGCCGAGGTCATGCACGGTGTAGCCGTTGTTGCCGAGGATGGTCTTGACCAGGTTCTTGCCGATATCGTGCACGTCGCCGTAGACCGTGGCCAGCACGACCGTGCCCTTGCTGGCGCCCTCCAGCCTTTCCATAAACTGCTCAAGCCAGGCGACGGCGCGTTTCATGGCCTCGGCGCTCTGCAGCACGAAGGGCAGGATCAACTCGCCCGCGCCGAACTTGTCGCCGACCTCCTTCATGGCCGGCAGCAGCACGTTGTTGAGCACGCCGATGGCGTCCTGGCGCGTCAGGCAGTCGTCGATCAGCGCTTCCAGGCCCTCCTTCTTGCGGTGCACGATCTGCCAGTGCAGGGCCTCCTCGCTGCTCATGTCGACGGTGGGGTCGACCAGCTCCTGGCCGGCGAGCTGCACCTCGTTCTGCTCAAAGAACTGGATGAAATCCGTCAGGGCGTCCTCGTGGCGGTTGAAAATCAGGTCCACGGCCAGCTGACGCTGCTCCGGCGGAATCTCGGCCAGGGGCGTGATGTGCGCCGGGTTGACGATGGCCATGTCGAGGCCGGCCTGCACCGCGTGCCACAGGAAGACGCTGTTGAGCACGCCGCGCGCGCCCGTGCGCACGCCGAAACTGACGTTGCTGATGCCCAGCGCGGTCAGCACGCCGGGGATCCGCTGCTTGATGAGGCGCAGGCCCTCGATGGTCTCGATGGCGCTGTCGCGCAGTTCCGCCTGGCCGGTGGTCAGCGGGAAGGTGAGCGTGTCGAAAATGAGGTCTTCCGGGCTCATCCCGTAGTCCTCGCAGGCGATCTGCGTGATGCGCTGGGCGACGGTCAGTTTGTGCTGGCGGTCGTGGGCCATGCCCTCTTCGTCGATGGTCATGGAGAGCACGCCGGCGCCGTGTTCCCGCGCGACGGGCAGGACCTGGTCGATGCGCTCGCGGCCGTTTTCGAGGTTGTTGCCGTTGATGATGGCGCGGCCGGGGTACTGCTCCAGCGCGGCGGCGGCGACGTCGGCCTCGGTGGTGTCGATGATCAGCGGGGCGGGCACGGCCAGCGCCAGTTTCTTGACCAGTTGCTGCATCTGTTCCAGCTCGTCGTCGCGCTCGGTCAGGGCGACGCAAACGTCCAGCATGTGGGCGCCGCGCTCGACCTGGTCGACGGCGATCTGCACCACGCCGTCGTAGTCGTCGTCCAGCAGCAGACGCTTGACCTTGCGACTGCCCAGGCTGCTGACGCGCTCGCCGATCATGGTGGGGCCGGGCTGCTGCACCATGGGCGTGGCGGTCATGGCGCTGGAGGCCTTCGCCTCGTGCTGCGGCTGACGGGCTGCCGGCGGACGCAGGCGCAGCGGGCGGCCGCCGCGCGAGTCGCCGTGCACCTTGCCGACCAGCTGCGCCAGGTGCTCCGGCGTGGTGCCGCAGCAGCCGCCGACTACGTTGACGCCGCGCGCGGCGAAGTCCGCCACCATCTCGCTGAAGGGGCCGGGCTCCATCGGGTAGACGGCCTCGCCCTCGACGTTGACGGGCAGGCCGGCGTTGGGCAGCACGCTGAGCGGCAGCCGGCTGTTTTCGAGCAGGTGCTGCACCGGCGCGCGCATGTATTCGGGGCCGGTGGAGCAGTTGAGCCCGATGACGTCGACCGGCAGCGCCTCCAGGGTCGTCATGGCGCTGTCGATGTCGGTGCCGAAGAGCATGCGGCCGCTGGTATCGAGCGTGACCTGCACCTGCAGCGGAATGCGTGTGCCGGAGTCGGCGAAGTAACGCTGCACGCCGTGGATGGCCGCCTTGACCTCCAGCATGTCCTGGCTGGTTTCCAGCAGCAGAAGGTCGGCGCCGCCCTCGCAGAGGCCGCGGGCCTGTTCATGGAACAGGTCGGCCAGTTCCTCCCAGGTGATGTCGCTGAGGTCGGGGTCCTCGCCGCCGGGCAACTTGCCGGAGGGCCCCATGCTGCCGGCGACGAAGCGCGGCATGCCGCTGGCCTCTTCGAATTTGTCGCAGGCGCGGCGCGCCAGGCTGGCGGCGGCGCGGTTGATCTCCAGGGTGCGCTCGCCGAGGCCGTATTCGCCGAGGGTGAGGCGGTTGCCGCGGAAGGTGTTGGTCTCGACGACCTCGCAGCCGACGGCGAGGAAGGACTCGTGGATGGCCTCGATCATGTCGGGACGGATGACGGAGAGGTAGTCGACGCAGCCCTCGTAGCGCTCGCCGCCGAAGTCGGCCGCGACGGGTTCGCGCGCCTGGATGCTGGTGCCCATGGCGCCGTCGAAGAGGACGACGTGGTCGGCGATGGCGTCGAGATAACGCCGGTTGGTGAAGCTGCGCTGCGCCCGGTTCATGGGGTGTCTGTGCCCGATTGACCTGCTCGGTTTGTACTCTTAAAATTCAGTTCTTTCCATCGCATTGCATTTGCCTGTCAGGCTAGGCAGGAATTGCAGAGTGGGTCAAGTTTCCTGCAACAGGTTGCACACAAAGTGTGTAGCCTGTCAGAAATCGGGACAAATGACAGGAAACCGCCATCTTTACCATTGATGTCACGAAGTCTGGTTTCGTCCTTCTGCAATTGACAATAGCTCTGCGAACAGGAAAAGGGCCGAACGTCGCCCGGATCCTGGTCTCACTTCTACAAGTATCCCATCATCTCTCATGAGTCGGAGGATTCGTCGCGCCGAACTCTCAGGGATATTACTGCCAGAAATATACAAGGCAGTTGTGAAAATCGGACGGGCGAAAATCCAGTCCAATGCATAGATGGCAAATTGAGACTTGCTCAGTTCGGCTATCCTGCGCTTCATACTTTCATATAGCGCAAGGATACTCTTTGCCTTAACCAGATTAGTGTCCGCTTGTGCTCGAACAGCTGTGAGAAAAAATCGGCACCAGCCGGTCCAGTCATCGTCGCGCGAGACGGCCAACAGGGCATCGTAATACTGCTCCCTGTTGGCTTCGAGGTATTCACTGATATAAAAAACCGGTTCACTAATCAGATTGTATTTCCACATAAGCAGGGGAATCATGATTCGACCAAGACGCCCATTGCCGTCTCTGAAAGGATGGATTGCCTCAAACTCGGCGTGCAAGACCGCGAGTTTTACCAATGGGTATTCGGTGTCAAGTGACAAATAATGGTCCCAGGATTCCATGGCTCCCAACAACTGCAAGGCATCCACAGGAACAAATGTTGCACTTTCAATGCTTCCTGTGCCGCCAATCCAGTTCTGGTCGTTTCTGAACTCTCCGGGTGACTTTTCCTGGCCGCGAACTCCTCTGAGCAAGGTCTGGTGTACTGTCCGGATGACATACCGCGAAAGACGCTGGTGTGTGAGTATTGCCTGGGCCTGCTGCATCGCAGTGCGATAGTTGATGATTTCCTGAATGTCATCGTGCTGCTCTGTCGACTCAGGGTCTTGATCGGCCTCGAAACGAAGCACCTCCTCAAGGGTTGCCTTTGTTCCCTCGATGCGAGAGGAAAGAACAGCCTCCTGGTTCATCAGAGGCGACAGCAATATGGAACTGTTGGGAATGTTGTCCAGAGCCTCGGCAAATCGCCCCAGCGAATCGCGGGCCTGTCCCATCTGCGGGGCAAGCGCTTTCCAGTCCAGACGTTCGTCCGGAGGAAATGCACCCCGTCTGTAATGCACCGGTGCCATGTCGTTGCTCTCCACAGAAAAATCGACCCCCGGCGCGGCGGGAGCCTGGCGCTGCCAATGCGCATCAGCCGGGCAGGCCCGCCGCTGAAGGCGGTCCCGACGCTTCGGAGGTTGCCGCGGGTCCGGTCGGTCGCCGCGCCCGCCATCTACCTGAGACTGCCGTCAGTCTGGCAGAGTTTCAGGCGGCTGTCAATGGAACCCCGGTGTAGCCAGAACAGTCCGCCCAAAGTTAGACAGCGAAGGAAACAACCTCTGCCCGTTGCAGCCTGAGCGGAATCCGCATAACATGGAAACATGGAACATCTGACGGTGGGGAAGTGAAATGGAAGCCAAAAAGAAGATCGACGAGACCCGCGGACCCGCCCCGCCCAAACCGGGCGCAGCGGACGAAAAAAAAGAGAAGCCCTGGCCGACGTTGGAAAATGAA
>DAOUIB010000359.1:0-7176 GCA_034428275.1 Anaerolineae bacterium | reverse complement strand
CCTCCAGCGGATCATGGATATCGTAACCCAGGGCGCTGATGAAGGGCATGACGAAGGCGTTTTTCGTCGCCTCCTCAGTTCGCACGTAGCGTTTCCGCTTTGGAACGCTTGCGGCAATTCCCCGAATGTCTTCTGCAACGCCCATGAGTCTTCTGCGCCTTCGCCACGCTTAAGCCAGGGCAAACTATAACACGCAGGAAAATCGCGCCCGCAACGTTACCTGTCTCCTACCTCGCGCAACCCGAAGGGTACACAGCCCCTCGCCTAGCCCACTTCGTCGTAGCTGAGCCTGATTAGCGGCCTGGCGCGCCTGATGTCGGCCTGGTTGCGAACCATTACCAGCAGTGGCGCAGCGCAAGGGGTGAATTTGTCCCTGACATCGTGTGAGAAACCTTCTGCAAGGTCAACTGTTTGTGGGTCGACCTTGAGATATACCTGCAAATACTGCTTGCGCACGTGGATGGCAGCAAAGACACTTTCCCTGCGTCCGTGGGCCCGCTGAAAGGAAATGCGCGACTTGCGTACCTCAAGTTCTACATCTGAGCCGACTCTCTCCAGCTCCGCGCGCAATCCATCAAACAATTCCTTTGTCGATTCCTGGGATCTTGCGTAGTCCTCATAAATGCAGAAGTCCGGGGCGTCGACCACAGTCCCCTGGCCATTCGACACTTCGCCACCTTCAGTCAGCAAACCTTCCGTCCGCAGCGCCCCTTCTACAATCACATCAAAGTGCAACTGCAGCGCTTCGATCACAAAGGGTCGGTACTGCTCGACCAGTCTGGCGCTTAATCGACCCTCATGCACCTTGCGCGCAAAGAAGCGAACGAAGTCATCGCTGGGCTCGTGGAATTCCTCGTCGACCGCTATGTAAATCTCTTCAAGGACACGCGCTTCCCGGGCAAGAGAACGTATGTTGCAGGCATCAAAGTTTACTTTGGCGAAGTGCAAGAGACTGGAAAGATGAAAATCATCCAGTTCTTCCAGATTGATAGTGAAGAACGGGGCTTCGTCCATCCGGTTGGGCGCGTCCAGGTCAGTAAAGAATTTCCAGACCACGCCATTGGTCAGGATAGCGAATGGCGCATCAGTGGTTGAGAAATAGCGAAACAGCTGCGCGATTTCATTGTCGCCAAGGCGCGAACTGATCGTCTTGCACTCGATCAGCATAAGTGGTTTACCACCGGAGAGGATGGCAAAGTCCACCTTTTCGTGCCGTCGCGCGCCAACGTCCGCCGTGAATTCAGCGATGACCTCGGCAGGATTCGACGTGTCGTAGCCCAGTGCCCGAATCATCGGTCGAATCAACGCGTCCTTGGTGCTTTCCTCACCGCGAATGAAGGGGCGTTTTTCCTCGACACTTGCTGCAATGGCCCTGATTGCACTTTCAACACTCATGTTGTTTCGCTACTCACGCCAATTCTCCGGGTCGCAAACTATAACACGGCGTAAATTTTCGTCCGGCGACGCTACCTGTGTCCTACCTCTCTCAACCTGAACGCCGTCACCTCGCCGTCCTCGACCGAGAGTTCCGCGCGCAGGCGACGCACGTCGGCGCGCAGTTGCGCCACGTCCAGCCCCTGGCAAACGTCCGGCAGATCGCGCAGCCACTGCGCGCTGCGCAACAGCATCTTCAGCGCGCCGCGCCGGTTGCCGCGCTGCGCCTGATACAGCGCCACGCCCACCTGCAATACCGCCCGGTAAAACTCGCGCACCGGGCCCTCCGTCTCCACCCACAACAGTTCGAAGACGTCGTGCTGCGCGTAGTACTCGCCCGCGTTGAAGAGCCCGACCCCCTCGCGCGCGGCCGCGGGCAGTTCCGCCTCACACTCGCAGGCCAGCAGGGCCTGACGTTCGGGGTCCGGCGGACGGGCGTGTTGCCGCAGGATGGTCTCCGGCGCCGCCAGCAGCTCCGCCGGCGTCAGGGCATGGTCGGCCCCGGCCAGCAGGGCGGCGCTGTGTTCTGCCTCGTCGGCGACAGCCAGGGTGGGGATGCGGCGGGTGGCGTTGTTGGCCCGCGCCGCGCTGATCCAGCGCCGTTCGGCCGCATCGGAGGCCTCGGCCAGCAGCAGCGCCGGCCCCAGGTCCGTCAGGCGCGGCACGAAGCCCGGCCCGGTGGGCAGCGCCGTCACGTTGACGCGCGCCTGCAGGGCCGGCAACCAAGCCGGCGCCCCGGCGACGGCGATGCGTCCTCCGCTCATCTGTCCTCACCTCCCCGTCTGTTCAGGGCCTGCGCGCCAGGCTATACTGTTGGTGCAGCCGCAGCCCCTGTCAAGAGGTGGACGCCTTCTGGACATCAACTGGTACGGTCAGGACTGTTTTCGCTTCAGCGGACGCGGCCAGATCGCGATCGTGACCGACCCCTGCGCGCCCGTGCAGAAGAAGGGGCGCGGCCTGAAGGCCGACGTGGTCTGCCTCATCCAGGGCGAGCCAGGGACCGTACAGACGCAACTCTCGCTTGAGGACGGGGAGCGGGCGCCGCTGCTCTTCTGGCGGCCCGGCGAATACGAGGTCGCCGGCATCTTCATGCGCGGCATCCCCATGCACGCGGCGAGCAACGGCGCGACGCGTCACCGCCTCGCCTGGCTCTTCCACTTCGGCGAACTCAACCTCCTGCACGCGGGCGCCATGCGCCAGCTGCCGACGCAGGACGCGCTGGAGAACCTCGGCGAGGTGCAGGTCCTGCTGCTGCCGCTGGGCGAGGGCCGCCTGACGACGGAGGACGCCGCCGGCCTGGTCAGCATGCTGGAGCCGCGCAGCGTCGTGCCCGTGCACCAGGGGGCGCCGGAGGACGCCGCGGCGGCGCTGGCCGCCTTCACCGGGGCGCTGGGCGTCAGCGAGCCGCAGGAAGAGGAAGTCCTGCGCGTCACCAGCGGCAACCTGCCGCAGCAGACCCGCGTCGTGCTGCTGCAAGCGCGACCCCTGCCGGAGTAGACGTGCCTGACGACGTGGTCGGCATGGACGTCAAACTGATCATGACCTGGGATATCCGCCCCGGGCGTGACCAGGAGTACTTCGAGTTCCTCGTGCGGGACTGGATTCCCGGCACGCAGAACCTGGGCCTGCGGCATACCGGCGCCTGGATGACCACCTACAGCCTCGGCAACACCGCGCAGATCATGACCGAGGGCATCGCCAGCGACCTGGACGCCATGCGCGATATCCTCCACAGCGATTCCTGGACGCAACTGCACGAGCAATTGCTGGATTTTGTCATCAACTACGAGCAGAAAATCGTGCGCGTCTCGGGGCACTTTCAAATCTGATTCTGAAGCACAGGGTCCGGCGCTCCTGACAGCCGGGGCAGGCCATCGACAGGGCAACCAGGGGGAGACGGAGATGCGACTGGGCGGCGTGGACGACTGGTTCTCCGGCTGGCTGAACGTCGACGAAGAGGTGGTCGCAGAGCTGGTGGCGCTGGGTTTCAGCGGCATGGGCATGCACTACCCTGGCGACCCGCTGGAGCAGCCGCTGGCGGAGGCCATGCGCACGCGGCAGTTGCTGCAGGACAACGGCATCGAGCTGGTGCAGTTCTGGGGCGCCTATCCCTCCATCATCAGCCGCGACGAGAGCGTGCGCCGCGCCGGCCTGCAGGTCTGCCGCCACGTGATTCAGCGCGCCGGCGAACTGGGCGCGCACATGGCCTCGCTGCGCCCCACCAGCATGTATGAGGGCTACCAGTGGGCGCCGCACGCGGACAACTTCCTGCCGGAGACCGAGGAGCGCCTGGTGCGCAGCCTGGCCGAAATCGGCGACACGGCCGCGCAGTTCGGCGTGCCGGTCGCGATGGAGTGTCACCTGACCACCACCCTGGGCGAGCCGGCCAAAATCCGGCGCATCATCGAGCGCAGCAACCCGGACTGGATCGGCGTCAACGCCGACGTCGTCAACTTCGTCAAGGACCTCGACAGCGTCTACAACACGACGGCGGTCATCGATAACTTCTTCGACGAACTGGGCCCCTGCGTTCGCTCCGCGCACCTCAAGGACGTCACCGTCGGCGAGCAACTGGTGCTGCACATCGAGGAAGCGGTGCCCGGCACGGGTCTGCTGGACTGGGACCGCCTGTTCCGGCGCTTCGAGGCGCTGATGCCGGAGGGCTACGTCCTGATCGAACACCTCAGGCGTCTGGAGGACGTGCGCCAGGCGCGCGATTTCGTCGTTGGGCGGCTGGCGCAACTCGCCATCGCCATTCACTGAAGCCAGCGCCCGGCCAGGAGAGACGCGCCGGCATGAATGAGGAACGCAGGCCGGAAGACCGGGAGGGCGACCTGCCCTTCCGCCCACCCCCGTCCGAATACGGGCCGCCGCCACGACCCCAGGCGGCCAGGCCTGTCCGTCGCCGACCCCGACGCCCGTCGCGACGACGGCGGGGTATCGGGCCGCGCGGTTGCCTGATCGCCATCGTCGCCACCGGCGGCTTTCTTTGCGGCGGGCTGACGCTCACCGTCCTGCTGGCCGTGACGCTGCTGGGCGCGCGCATCGAGGACCAGCTGGCCGTGCGCGTGGCCCAGGTGGATGACTGGCGCAACTTTGAGAGCAGCTTCATTTACGATCGCTACGGCGAGGTGCTCTACGAGTCCTTCCGCGAAGGCCGCCGCACCTACGTCCCGCTGCGGGACGTCCCGCCGGCCCTGATCGACGCCACCCTGGCGATTGAGGACGACACCTTCTACAGCAACCCGGGCATCGACGTGGCCGCGACCCTGCGCGCCTTCCTGCAGTACGTCGGCCTGGCCGAGGGCAGCAGCGGTGGCAGCACCATCACCCAGCAACTGGTGCGCAACCTGCTCTTCACGCCGGAGCGCCGCGCCGAGCGCAGCATCGATCGCAAGCTGGAGGAGATCGCGCTGGCCCTGGTGCTGACGCAGCGCAAGAGCAAGGACGAGATCCTCGAGCTTTACCTGAACGAGATCTACTACGGCAACCTGGCCTACGGCGCCCAGGCCGCCGCCAGCACCTTCTTCAACAAGGACGTCAGCCGCATCAACCTGGGCGAGGCGGCCATGCTGGCCGGCCTGCCCCAGGCGCCCGCCAGCCTTGACCCGCTCAACCCGGAGCAGGAGGTGCAGGAGGCCGTCAACCTGCGCTGGCTCACCGTGCTGGAGCGCATGCTGGTGGAGGGCTTCATCGACAGGGCGCAGCGCGACCAGGCCATCGCCGAGGGCCTGAGCTTCGACACGCCCGACGTGCCCTTCCGCGCGCCGCACTTCACCGTCCACGTGCAGGCGGAACTTGAGCAGCTCATGAGCAGCCTCGGCCACGGGCCGGACCTGATCGCCAACGGCGGCCTCAAGGTCTACACCACGCTCGACCTGCGCATCAACGACCTGGCGCAGGACTCCGTTCGGCAGCAGGTGGCCCGTCTGGCGGGCAACAACGTGGGCAACGGCGCCGTGGTCGTCACCCGGCCGGACAGCGGCGAGATCCTCGCCATGGTGGGCAGCGCCGATTATTACGACGACGACATCGACGGCCGCGTCAACGTCACCGGCGCCCTGCGCCAGCCCGGCAGCACCGTCAAGCCCATGACCTACGCCGCGGCGCTGGAACAGGGCATGTCGCCGGCCGAAATCCTGTGGGACACCAAACTCGACGTGCGCGGCCCCAACACGCCGCCGGACTGGCCGCGCAACTACGACAAGCTTTTCCACGGCCCGCAGCGCATGCGCCAGGCCCTCGCCAACAGTTACAACATCCCGGCCGTGGTCACGCTGCGGCGCATCGGCGTGCCGGCCCTGCTGGAGATCATGGAGCGCTTCGGCGTCGCCAGCCTGGGCCGCGACGCCAGCCGCTACGGCCTCTCGCTGACCCTCGGCGGCGGCGACGTCACCCTGCTGGAGCTGGCGCAGGCCTACGGCGTCTTCGCCAACGAGGGCGCCCGCGTGTCGCTGCACAGCATCCGCTGCGTGCTCAACCGCGAGGACGAGGTGCTCTATGAACTGGACGAGGGTTGCCCCCACGGCCGCCTGACGGCGGGCAGCGTCCAGCGCCGCGCCCTCGGCGAGCAGGTGCTGGACCCGCGCATCGCCTTCCTCATCAGCGACATGCTCTCGGACAACATCGCGCGCAGCCCGGCCATGGGCGCCCGCAGCCCCCTGCTGATCCCCGAACTCACCAGCGCCGTCAAGACCGGCACCACCGACGACATCCGCGACAACTGGACCCTGGGTTACACGCGCAACGCCGTGGTGGGCGTCTGGGTGGGCAACAGCGATGGCACGCCGATGGTGGATTCCACCGGTCTCTCGGGCGCCGCGCCGCTCTGGAACGCCGTGATGGCCGGCATCTACCGCGACGCGGGCATGCTGATGAGCTTCGCGCGCGACGGCATGCTGCTCAACGACACCCTGCAGGCGCCGGTCGGCCTGCAGCGGGTCAGCCTCTGCCACCCCGGCTCGCTGAAGGACCCCGCCACGGCCTGCGCGCGCCGCGTCGACGAGTGGCTGCTGACCGGCCCGGTCGGCCTGCCTGACGCGGAGAGCGGTCTGCTCTATCCCGACCCCACCGCGCCCGGCCCCGCGCTGCAGAGCGGCGGCGTGCGCCTTGAGGAGGTCGAGCCCGGCATCTTCCGCGTTCTCGCCTACCGCATCCCGACCGAGGTGGCCAGCGGCATCCGCTTCCAGAATCCGGACAGCCGTACGCCACCGCCGCCGCCGATTTACTGTCAGGTGCCGCAGGAACTGGTGGCGGCGGCCGTTTCCCTCGGCGCGCGCGAGCAGCTGTTCCTCGCGCCGCCCCTGTCGCCCTCGCCGCAGGAAGTGGTCGAGGCCGAGCTTTTCGCGCGCAGCCGCAACCTGGCCTTCCTGCCCTCGATTCGCTGCAGCGGCGCCCTGTTGCAGCCACCGCAACACTATGACCCGCCGGTCGCCACCGCCGTCATCACCTCGCCACAGAATGGCGACGTGCTCTCGCGCTGGCGCGCCGCGCCCGTCCTCGGCAGCGTCATCTTCACGCCGGAGCAGGCGCAATTCTACAAGCTGGAGATCATCGGCGGCGCCTTCGACAACTGGGTGACCCTGGGCGACACGCACGACCGCAGCGTACCCAACGGTCAACTGGAGACCCTGCACGCGCCCTCGCTGGGCCCGGGCTGGTACCACCTGCGTCTGGTTCTGATCCGACCAGACGGCAATATCCTGCAGCGACCCTTCGAAATCTCCTTCAGCGTGGAATAGG